>NZ_JBHVIV010000009.1:124146-174160 GCF_042799475.1 Kitasatospora sp. NPDC057692
GTGAGTTCGGCGGCGGCGGTTTCGGCTTCGGTGCGGACGTGTTCGGCGTGGGCGTCGGCGGCCTCGCGGACCGCGGCGCTCTCCGCGGCGGTGCGCTCGGTCAGCTCCGCCGCGGCCGTCTCGGACTGCTCGCGTGCGGCGGTGGCGGCGGACAGCTGCTCGGCGGTCTCCTCGCGCTCCCGGAGCAGCCCGGCGGCGGCCTCCTCGCGCTCGCGCCGGCTCTCCTCGCGCAGTGCCAGGGCGGCGGCCTCGGCCTCGGCCCTGGCCCGCGCGGCCTCGGTGTCGGCCTCGGTGCGCACCCGCTCGGCGTCGGCCACCGCGGCGTCGCGGACGGCGTTCGCCTCGGCCTGCGCGTCGGTCCGCACCGCCTCGGCGGCGGCGTTCGCCTCCGCACGCACCCGCTGGTCGAACTCGGTGGCCTCGCGGCGCAGTTCGGCGGTGTCGCGCTCGGCGGCGGCCCGGTTCTCGGCGGCCGCGGCCTTGGCGGCGGTGAGCGCGTCCCGGCCCTGCTGCTCGGCGGTGGCGGTGGTCTTCGCGGCCTCGGCGCGGGCCCGCTCCAGGGTCTGCTCGGCCCGGCCCTGGGTCTCGGCGGCCTGCTCCTTGGCCTGCTCGCGCAGCCGCTCGATCTCGGCGGCGGCGCCCGCGCGGAGCTCGTCCGCGTCGGACTTGGCCTTGGTGAGCAGTTCCTCGGCGGTCTTCGCCGACTCCTCGATCTGCAGCACGGCCTGCCGGCGCGCCTCGCCGCGCACCCGGTCGGCCTCGGCGGCGGACTGCGAGCGCAGCTCCTCCGCCTCGGCGCGCAGCCGGGAGGCCTCGTCCTGCATCTCCTGGATCCGCTCGCGGATCGCGGCGGCGTCGTCCAGGGCGGCGTTCTGGGCGGCCTCGACGGCGGCCCGCGCCTGCTCGCGCAGCCGCTCGGCCTCGGCGGCGGCCTCGGCGCGGATCCGCTCGGCCTCGGAGGTGGCACCGGTGCGGGCGGACTCGGCGTCCTGGCCGGCCCGGTCGAGCATCTCCTCGGCGGCCTTGGCGGCCTTGGACAGGTGGGCGGCGGCCTCGGTGGCCCCGGCGGCCCGGCCGGCCTCCTCGGCCTCGCCGCGCAGCCGCTCGGCGGCGGCCTCGGCCTGCGCCCGCAGCTCGGCGACGTCCCGCTCGGCCTGGGCGCGCATCTCGGCGATCGCGGCCTCGGCCTCGGCACGCAGCTGCCCGGCCACCGACTCGGCGGTGGCGCGCAGCCGCTCGCTCTCCTCGGAGGCGGCGGCCTTGGCGGCCTCCGCCTCGGCCTGCTTGGTGGTGGCCTCGGCGCGGATCGCGTCGGCCTCCTTGGTCGCCTGGGCGACCATCCGGGCCACCTCGGCCCGGGCGGTCTGCGAGCGCTGCTCGTTGGCGGCCTCGCCGTCGGCGACCTTCCGCTCGACGGCGGCCTCGGCGTCGGCCTGCAGCCGCTCGGCGGCGGCCTCGGACCGCGCCCGCAGCTCGGCGGCCTCGGCGCGGGCCCGCTCGGCCTCGGCGACGGCCTCGGCCCGCAGCCGTGCTATCTCCGCCTGGGCGTGGTCCAGCTCCTGCCGGGCACGGGTCTGCTCGGCGGCGGCGGCCTCCTTGAGGTGGCCGATCTCGGCCCGGGCGGCGGTCAGCTGCTGCTCGGCGGCGGCGTGCGCGGCGGCGAGCTGCTGCTGGGCCTCGCCGCGCGCGGCGTCCACATCGGCGGCGGCCTGGGCGCCGGCCTGCTGGGCCTGCTCGGAGGCGGCCCGCAGCAGGCGCTCGGCGTCGCTCTGGGCGCGCTGGAGGGCGGCCTCGGCGGCGGCCTGGGCCTCGCCGCGGGCGGCGTCCACGTCGGCGGCGGTCTGCGCACGGGCCTGGTCGGAGAGCGCGGCGGCCTCGGCGCGGGCCGCGGCCATCATCCGATCGGACTCGGCGCGGGCCTCCTGCAGCAGGCGCTGGGCCTCCTGCTCGGTGCCGGCCCTGGTCTGCTCGGCCCAGTTGACGTTCTCGTTGACGTGCTGCTCGGCGCTGCGCCGCAGCTCGGCGAGCTCCTCCTCCAGCTGGCGGCGGCGGGCGGCCAGCTCGGCCTCCAGCCGGGCGGTGCGCTCGGCGGCCTCGGCCATGATCCGCTGGGTGGCGGCCTGGGAGTCGCGCAGCTGCCGCTCGGCGTCGGCGCGCAGCTGCTGCGCCTGCATCTCGGCGGTGCGGAGCATCTGCTCGGCCTGCCCGGACACGGCGTCGAAGGCGCGCGGCTGGGCGAGCATGCGGCGGGACTCGTGCAGCTTGGCCCGGAGCACCTCCACCTGGTAGGCGAGGTCCTCGGCATGCTCGACTGCCTTGTCCCGCTCCTTCCGAGTCCGATCCATCTCGGCCTCGAACTGGGAGAGGTGATCGTCAACCTCGTAGCGGTCGTAGCCCCGCACTCCGCGGTCCCATCCATCTCCTGGTCGCGTCCTCGACCCGGCCGGTCCGCGCTCCCGTTGTCCGGGCACGGTCCGACTGGTCCTTGCATCCGCGCCGTCCGGACGTCCCGGCCTAGCCGGGGACGCCCGCCGCGGTCGTCGGAGTCCGGGGCGTGGGAGCGCGGTCGATCCGCATTCCCCCGTCCGGGTGGACTCCTGGGCGAACTCTTGCCTTGTGGAGAATGGTGACAGATCCGTCTTGCGACTGTTCAGCCGTGCCCGCGTAATGGACTCCCCTGCGACGGGCCTCCCACCGGGGCGGACGGGCCTGTCTTCGGCCGTGCCCGTCGTCCCCGTCCCCCGGAGTCTTCGCGCACCTGGGCATTGTAGTGGGAGCGTCTTGCGGGGGAATGGTCGCGTGGGGGTTTTCCGGGTTGTCCGGCGAGGTTACTGACGGGTCATGAGGGTGGCGGGGCGGCGGACGGCCGGGTGCCGCCCCGCGGCGCGGCGGGCCTCAGTGCGCGTCGGGCCCGGCGGCGGTGACCAGCTCGGTCAGCACCCCGCCGCAGTCCTTGGGGTGCAGGAAGGTGATCCGCGACCCCATCGAGCCGGTGCGCGGCTGGTCGTAGAGGACCCGCACGCCCTTGGCCCGGATGTCCTCGGAGTCGGCGTCGACGTCGGCGGTGCCGAAGGCGATGTGGTGGACGCCCTCGCCGTTCTTCGCCAGCCACTTGCCGACCGGGGAGTCCTCGCGGATCGGCTCCAGCAGCTGGAGGTAGGAGGCGCCGCCGTCGCCGGTGTCGTTGATCTTGAGCATGGCCTCGCGGACGCCCTGCTCCTCGTTGACCTCGCTGTGGAACACCTCGAAGCCGTACGTGGAGCGGTAGAACTCGACCGTCTTGTCGAGGTCGCGGCAGGCGATGCCGATGTGGTCGATACGGGTGAGCACGGGGGCCTCCGGTCCGGGGACGGGTGCGACAGGACGGCAACAGTGCAGCGCATGCCGGACGGCGGCGCCAGCGATCGGGGTGCGAGCCTGCTCACACGGGCCGGGCGGCAGGGTTCACCCGGATCGGGGCGGCACGGTGTTGACTGGACCGTGCCAGTGCGCTCGATCACATCTTGGGTCCGGTGACGGGCGGGTAACAGGTCAGTACATTGAGCGGAATCCTCCACCTGGCCACGACGTGCGAAGGGGCTCGTCCCATGACCAACACCACCTCAGTGATCGTCGCCGGGGCGCGCACCCCGATGGGCCGGCTGCTCGGCTCCCTCAAGGGTTTCTCCGGTGCCGAACTCGGCGGCTTCGCGATCAAGGCGGCGCTGGAGCGGGCCGGCGTCTCCGGCGACCAGGTCCAGTACGTGATCATGGGCCAGGTCCTGCAGGCCGGCGCCGGGCAGATCCCGGCCCGCCAGGCCGCGGTCAGGGCCGGGATCCCGATGAGCGTCCCGGCGCTCACCGTCAACAAGGTGTGCCTCTCCGGCCTGGACGCCATCGCGCTGGCCGACCAGCTGATCCGGGCCGGCGAGTTCGACATCGTGGTGGCCGGCGGCCAGGAGTCCATGACCAACGCCCCGCACCTGCTGCCGAAGTCCCGCGAGGGCTACAAGTACGGCGCGATCGAGCTGCTCGACTCGATGGCGCACGACGGCCTGACCGACGCCTACGAGAACATCCCGATGGGCGAGTCCACCGAGAAGCACAACACCCGCCTCGGCATCCCGCGCGAGGTCCAGGACGAGATCGCCGCCGCCTCGCACCAGCGGGCCGCCAAGGCGCAGGCCGACGGCGTCTTCGACGCGGAGATCGTCCCGGTCGAGATCCCGCAGCGCAAGGGCGAGCCGGTACTGTTCAGCCAGGACGAGGGCATCCGCGCCGACACCACCGTCGAGGGCCTGGCCCGGCTGCGCCCGGCGTTCACCAAGGACGGCACCATCACCGCCGGCACCTCCTCGCAGATCTCGGACGGCGCCGCCGCCGTGGTCGTGATGAGCAGGGCCAAGGCCGAGGAGCTGGGCCTGAGCTGGATCGCCGAGATCGGCGCGCACGGCAACGTCGCCGGCCCGGACAACTCGCTCCAGTCGCAGCCGTCCAACGCGATCCGGCACGCGGTCGCCAAGGAGGGCATCGCCGTCGAGGACCTCGATCTGATCGAGATCAACGAGGCCTTCGCCGCCGTCGCCCACCAGTCGACGAAGGACCTCGGCGTCTCCTCCGAGATCGTCAACGTCAACGGCGGCGCGATCGCGCTCGGCCACCCGATCGGCATGTCCGGCGCCCGCGTGGTGCTGCACCTGGCGCTGGAGCTGCAGCGCCGCGGCGGCGGCGTCGGCGCGGCCGCGCTGTGCGGCGGCGGCGGCCAGGGCGACGCGCTGATCGTCCGGGTGCCCAAGGCCTGACCGGCGGACCGACCGATTCACACCGGGGCTGCGGACCGCCACAAGCGGTCCGCAGCCCTTCGGCGCAAGGAGACCCACCCATGATCGATGTGCCGACCCTGGTCGAGCAGGCCCGGCAGGGCCGTCCGCGGGCCGTCGCCCGCCTGATCTCGCTGGTCGAGAACGCCGCGCCCGAGCTGCGCGAGGTGATGGCCGCGCTGGCGCCGTACACCGGGCACGCCTACACCGTCGGCCTGACCGGCTCGCCGGGCGTGGGCAAGTCCACCTCCACCTCGGCCCTGGTCTCCGCCTACCGCCGGCTGGGCAAGCGGGTCGGCGTGCTGGCGGTCGACCCGTCCTCGCCGTTCTCCGGCGGCGCCCTGCTCGGCGACCGGGTCCGGATGCAGGACCACGCCACCGACTCCGAGGTGTTCATCCGCTCGATGGCCACCCGCGGCCACCTCGGCGGACTCTCCTGGGCCGCCCCGCAGGCGCTGCGGGTGCTGGACGCGGCCGGCTGCGACGTCATCCTGGTGGAGACGGTCGGCGTCGGCCAGTCCGAGGTGGAGATCGCCGCGCAGGCCGACACCACGGTGGTGCTGCTCGCCCCGGGGATGGGCGACGGCATCCAGGCCGCCAAGGCCGGGATCCTGGAGATCGGCGACCTGTTCGTGGTCAACAAGGCCGACCGGGAGGGCGCCGACGCCACGGCCCGGGAGCTGAACCACATGCTGGGCCTGGGCGAGGCCCGGGATCCGGGGGACTGGCGCCCGCCGATCGTGAAGACCGTCGCGGCCCGGGGCGAGGGCGTGGACGAGGTGGTCGAGGCGCTGGAGAAGCACCGCGCCTGGCTGGACGAGCACGGCGAGCTGGCCGTGCGGCGCCGGCGCCGGGCCGCCGACGAGATCGAGGCGATCGCGCTGGCCGCGCTGCGCGCCAGGATCGGCGACCTGCACGGCGACCGGCAGCTGGCCGCGCTGGCCGAGCGGGTGGTGTCCGGCGAGCTGGACCCCTACGGCGCGGCCGACCGGCTGGTGGCCGGCCTGACCGCGACCTGACCGGCTGGCGGGCGACGACCGGAGGCCGGCACCCCGTGGCGGGGCGCCGGCCCCGGCGCGTCCGGGCGGCCGCTCAGCCGCGGCCGCGCAGGCCCCGCAGGTGCTCGGCGACCGGGGCCAGCGCCTCGTACATCGCGTCGAGCTGCTCGGGGGAGAAACGGTCGATGAAGTGCGCCCGGACGCTGCGCACATGGCAGGGGGCGACCCGCTGCATGGTCTCCCAGCCCTGCTCGGTGAGGTTGGCGTAGAGGCCGCGCCGGTCGCCCGGACACTCCTGGCGCAGCACCAGTCCGGCGGTCTCCATCCGGGTGATCTGGTGCGAGAGCCGGCTCTTCGACTGGAGCGTGGCGGTGGCCAGGTCGGTCATCCGCATCCGCCGCTCGGGGGCCTCGGAGAGCACCACCAGGATCTCGTAGTCGTTGATCGCCAGGTTGTGCGGCTGGAGTTCACGGCTGAGCTGGTAGTCCAGCAGCTTGGCGACCTCCAGGTGGGCGCGCCACAACCGCTGCTCCCGGGCGGTCAGCCACGGGGTCTCCTCCTCGGGCCGTCCGGGTGCCGGGGCAGAGGGGTCTGCGGGGTCGATCGTGTGCGTCTCCATGGGCCCAGGATACCGCATTTAGTTCAATGTTGTACGACTTTGCCGGTCCGGACGTCCGGCGACCGCCGGGATCCGGCCACGGCGCGACAGGGTGTCCCCGCGCGCCGCGGCCGCCGCGGTCAGAGCCCGAAGCGCCGTCCGAGGTCGCCCAGGTTACCGAGACCGGGCACGTTCATGTTGGGCAGCTGGCCCCCGTGTCCCGAGGCGTGCTGGGGCGGCACCCCGCCCATCGGCACCCCGGCCTCGGCGTGCACCTGGCCGACCGCGCGCTCGGCCATCAGCACCTCGGTCGACTGCAGCAGCACCTGGCCGGCGCCGATGAACTCGAACTGGTGCTCCTCGCCGGACGCCCCGCCCAGGCCGGTGAGCCGGCGCAGGCCGCCGATCAGCCCGTGCATGTAGTCGTGGTCGTAGTGGTGGCACGGCGCCGGGCAGTCCGCCCAGCCGACCAGGGCCTGCGGGTCCACCCGGATCGGCGGCTCGACGAAGTGCACCGGCCCGTTGGAGGCGGCGACGAACTTGCCGCTGCCGATCAGGGTCAGGAAGCCCGGGATGATCGACTGCTTGAGCTTCAGGGTGGGCTCGTAGGCCAGCAGGTTCCCCGAGCGGACCGTCAGGTTCCCCTCCTCCAGGTCGTAGGAGTTGAGGTCGAAGGCCCGGTCGGCCAGCAGCAGCTTGCCGCGCCCCTCGGCGACCACCCAGTCCGCCGCGTGCATCGGCGAGTTGAAGTTCCCCATCAGCCGGTCGGCCACGCCGGCGCCGACGCCCTTGAAGGAGATGTCGCCGTAGTAGGCGATCATCTTGCCCTTCTGCAGGAAGTACGAGCCGTTGAGGTCCACCGAGAAGGCGTACGGGTTGACGTTGTCGTTGGACGGCAGGCTGTGCGCGTCGTGCACCACCGGGCCGGAGCCGTCCTGCGCCTTGGGCAGCGGGGCCTGCGCGCCGCCGTACTGCTCCTGGGCGTACTGCTGCGGCGGCTGGGCGGGGTAGCCCTGCGGCGGGGGCGGCGGGTAGCCGCCCTGCTGGGGGTAGCCCTGGGGCGGGTAGGGCTGCCCCTGCGGCGGGTACGGCTGGCCCGGCGGGGGGTAGGGCTGGTTCTGCGGCGGGTAGCCGGGCGGCGGGGCGGAGGGGTAGCCGGGCTGGGTCGGCTGGCCGTACGGGTCGTGCGGCTGCCCGTACGGGGGCTGCGGCGGGTAGGACATCAGAGCTTCTCCTCGCTCGCCTGCACGTACACAATGCCGTTCCCGGACAGCTCCAGCTGGAACGCCTCGCCGGAGCCGCGGCCGATCATGTCGCGCCACCCGAGCGCGGTGGACAGCTTGTTCTGGACCTGGCCGCGGTGCGCGACATAGGCCTGCGGGTCGACGTGCACCGGCTGGTGCGGGGTGATCGGCAGCTCGAAGACGCCGCCGTGCGCCATCACGGCGACCGCGCCGTGGCCGTCCAGCTTGGTGGTGAACAGGCCCTGGCCGGTCACCTGGCCGCGGACCATGCCCATCACGCCGCCCTGCGAGCCCATGAACATCGTGGACTGCTGGAGCGAGCCCTCGAAGGCCAGCAGCCGGTCGGCCTCGACGTACAGGGTGTCGCCGGTCAGGTCGATCACGTGCACGTGGTGGCCGCCGTGGCCGAACATCACGCTGCCCTGGCCCTCGACGCTCATCAGCGGGGTGTCCTCGTTGGCCACCCGGCGGCCGATCATCGACATCACGCCGCCCTGGCCGCCGGTGATGTTCGGCGTGAACCTCACCTCGCCGGTGTACGCGAGCATCGCGCCGCGCTGGCTGAACAGCCGTTGGCCCGGCACGACCCGGGCCTCGATCATCTTGTTGTTGATCTTCGTGAACGCCATCAGACGTCCCCCCCGACGGTCAGCTTCTCGGAGGGCTGCACGTAGACCAGGCCCTCGCCGGTGAACTCCACCTGGACGGCCTCGCCGCCGCCCTCGCCGATGAAGGTGCTCCAGCCGGCGCCGGACTTGATGGAGCGGTTGAGGTTGCCGGTGTGCGCGACGTACGCGCCGGGGTCGACCCGCAGCGGCGTGCCCTGGGAGACCCGCAGGATGATCGCCGGCCCCTTGGAGGTGACGGCGGCCCAGCCGTGGCCCTCGACCTTGGTGGTGAACAGGCCGTTGCCGGAGGACAGGCCGTTCAGGCCGGTGAAGCTGGTGCCGGTCTTCAGCGTGCCCTCGGTGCAGAGCAGGTTGTCCGACTCGACGTAGAGCGTCTCGCCGTTCAGCCGTACGAGGTTGATCTCGGTCGCCTGGTCGGCGAAGTAGCAGGTGCCCTGTCCCTTCACCTCCATGACGGTCATCTGCTCGCCGGTGAGCCGGCGGGTCACCATGCCGCGCAGGCCGTCACCGCCGCCGCTGAGCTTCTTGAAGTTCATCTGGCCCGTGTAGGCGACCATCGAGCCGTTCTTGGCCTTCACGGAGTCGCCGGTCATGTCGACGGCGAGCGTCTTTGACCCCTGGAGTCGAAACTGTGCCACGGCCGCAATCTAGCGGTCGACGGGCTCGGTGGGGGAGGGGGAGCGGCCGTTCTGGTACGCGTCTGCGACAAAACGGGCCGCCGGGCTCCGCTCCCACCCCCGGCGGAGGGTTCGGACATGTGCTCGGCGATAATGGAGCGGATGCTTGTGAGCCGGTTCACAAGCGATCTCCGAGCCCCCGTATCGAGGTACCCAACGTGAACAGCAGCGCCGTCCACCGCCTGCGCCTGGTCTCCGGCCCCGAAGGGGTCTCCTTCCTGCTCCTGCTGCTCTGCTCGGTGCTCAAGCGCACCACCGACTTCAACGCCGTTCCGGTGATGGGCATGGTCCACGGGATCCTGTTCATCCTGTACGTGGTCTTCTGGATCATGGCGTGGCAGACGCAGAAGTGGGACGTCAAGCGCGGCGCCCTGCTGTTCATCCTCTCGGTGCTCCCCGGCGGCGGCTTCGTGGCCGAGCGGATGCTCGCCAAGGAGGAGCGCGGGAAGGCCGCGGTGCCGGCCGCGGCCTGATCCCCCCCGTACACGCCGGCAGGCTGCCGGGGCCCCCTCTCCCAGTGGGCCCCGGCAGCCTGCCGTCTTTTCCGGAGGTGGTCCGTCGGCGGTTAGTTGACGCCCACCGCGCTCCAGGCCGCGGCCACCGTCTTGTACTCGGTCGTGTTGGTGCCGCCGTAGAGGTCCGCCGCGGCGGACAGGGTGCCGGCGCGGGCCCCCTTGTAGTTGGTGCTGGAGGTGAAGTACACGGTCAGCGCCCGGTACCAGATGGCGGCGGCCTTGGTGCGGCCGATGCCGACGACGGTCGAGCCGTTGGAGGTCGGGCTGTTGTAGTTGACGCCGTTGATCGTCTTGGCGCCGCTGCCCTCGGACAGCAGGTAGAAGAAGTGGTTGGCCACGCCCGAGGAGTAGTGGACGTCGATGCCGCCGATCCCGGAGTACCAGGTGTCCTTGGACGAGCCGTCCTTGGAGGGCTTGTCCATGTAGCGCAGCGGCTGGCCGTTGCCGAAGATGTTGATCTTCTCGCCGATGAGGTAGTCCGGCACGTCCACCGGCAGGTTGGCGTACCACTCGACCAGGGTGCCGAAGATGTCCGAGGTGGCCTCGTTGAGGCCGCCGGACTCGCCGGAGTAGGTGAGGTTGGCGGTCGCCGAGGTGACGCCGTGGCTCATCTCGTGGCCGGCCACGTCGACGGCGGTCAGCGGGTTGGTGTTGTTGGTGCCGTCGCCGTAGGTCATGCAGAAGCAGGAGTCCTGCCAGAAGGCGTTGACGTAGGCGTTGCCGTAGTGCACCCGGTTGCTGGCGCCGACACCGTTGTTCTTGATGCCGTTGCGGTTGAAGGTGTTCTTGAAGTAGTCCCAGGTGGCGCCGGTGCCGTACTGCGCGTCGACCGCGGCGGACTGGGTGTCCGAGGCGAGCCCGTTGCCCCAGTTGTTGTCCGCGTCGGTGTACAGGGCGTTGCCGCTCTTGGCGTTGCCGGTCCACTGGTTCCCGCGGGACGGGTCCTTGAGCTGGTAGGTGCTCCCGCTCTGGGTGGTGTTCAGGGTGACGGTGCCGACGTGGACGCCCTTGCCGGTGCCGTTGACGGTCTGCACCTCCTCGTGGGTGGAGAGCACCCGGCCGGTGGCGGCGTCGGTGACCAGCCGCTGGCTGCTCGGGGTGCCGTCGGCCCGCTCGCCGCTGACCACCGTCCGGTAGGCCAGCCGCGGGCTGCCGTCGCCCGCCCAGACCACCAGGGTCGGGGCGCTCGCGCCGTCGACCCGGGTGACCGGGGAGGCGTCCTTGTCGGTGGGGGCGATGCCGACGGTGGCCCGGACCGAGGCGACGGCCTGGTCGGAGGCCGTGCCGGCGGAGAGCGCCGGGGTGAGGCTCGGCAGCGAGAGCCGGCCCTCGAAGGCCCGGTCCACCGAGGCGATCGTGCCGTTGGCCTTCTGGTGGACGACGAGGTCGCCGCCCAGGACCGGCAGGCCGGCGTAGGTGCGGTCGTAGCGCAGGTGGCGCGTGCCGTCGGCGTCGACCACCACGTCCTTCACGACCAGCTGCTCCTGGCCGCCGAGGGCGAGCGCCCTGGCGACCGGCGCGGCCTGCTGCCCGGCCAGCGCGATGAGCGACGCCTGCTGCGGGACGGGCGCGGCCTGGGCGGGGGCGGCGGCGACCTGGATGGCGCCGGCCAGCAGGGCGGTGGCGGAGAGTGCGGCGCCGACTGTCAGCTTTCGCTTCACGAGCGGGTTCCTTCCACGAAACCGCGGGTGCGCGGTCACGCCTCGTACCGGGGCGCCGGGGTTGGCGCCAGGGGGCGGTAGGGCGCTGACGTGCTGCTCCCGTGCGGCCTGACGCGCCGTCGATGGGTGGGGGCGACGGGCGTCCGGACGGGGCTGTGGGCAGAAGCATGACAATGCATGTCGTGAAATGACAGGGCACCGCCAGGTATTGGCCAGGTCTCGCCAAGACCCGTACGGGTGGGTCCGGGCGCGACAGCTGACCGTTTGGCACCGGTTCGTCCCTTGGCGGGATCCCGCCAGCGGCGGGCCTTGTCGACCCGGGGCGGCGTTGCTACGCGGGTGGAGGAAGGGCGGACGGGGCAGGCGCCCGGGGGCCTCCCCTCCCGGCGGGGACCCCGGACGCCTGCCGGACGGGCGTCAGTTGACGTTGACGCCGCTCCACGCGGCCGCCACCGCGGCGTACTCGGCGCCGCCGGCGCCGTAGAGGTCGGCCGCCGCGCTCAGGGTGCCGGTGCGGGCCGCCTTGTAGTTGGTGGTCGAGGTGAAGTAGACGGTCAGCGCGCGGTACCAGATCGCCGCGGCCTTGTCCCGGCCTATGCCGGTGACCGTCGAGCCGTTGGAGGTCGGGCTGTCGTAGCTCACGCCGTTGATGGTCCTGGCGCCGCTGCCCTCGGCCAGCAGGTAGAAGAAGTGGTTGCCCACGCCCGAGGAGTAGTGGACGTCCAGGCCGCCCACCGAGGAGGACCAGGAGTCGGCCGAGCTGCCGTCCTTGGAGGGCTTGTCCATGTAGCGCAGCGGGGTGCCGTCGCCGTTGATGTCGATCTCCTCGCCGATGAGGTAGTCCGGCTTGTCGGCGGGGAGGTTGGCGGACCACTCGACCAGGGTGCCGAAGATGTCCGAGGTGGCCTCGTTGAGGCCGCCGGACTCGCCCGAGTAGTTCAGGCCGGCGGTGGCCGAGGTGACGCCGTGGGTCATCTCGTGGCCCGCGACGTCCAGCGCGGTCAGCGGGTTGGCGTTGTTGGTGCCGTCGCCGTACGTCATGCAGAAGCAGGAGTCGTTCCAGAACGCGTTGACGTAGTTCCGGCCGTAGTGGACCCGGCTGGTGGCGCCGACGCCGTTGTTCTTGATGCCGTTGCGGCCGAAGGTGTTCTTGTAGTAGTCCCAGGTGGCCGCCGCGCCGAACTGGGCGTCCACCGCGGCCGACTGGCGGTTGGCGGCGGTGCCGTCGCCCCAGACGTTGTCGGTGTCGGTGAACAGGGTGCCGGAGCCGGAGGTCTTGCCCTTGAGGTCGCTGGTGGACTGGCCGCCGCGCGAGGCGTCCTTGAGCGAGTAGGACGAGCCGCTCTGGGTGGTGGTCAGCGGGACGGTGCCGACGAAGACGCCGGTGCCGGTGCCGGAGGCGGTCTGCACCTGCTCGTGGCTGGAGAGGACCCGGCCGGTGGTGGCGTCGGTGACCAGCAGCTGGCTGCTGGGGGTGCCGTCGGCCCGGACGCCCTCCACGGTGGTGCGGTAGGCGAGGCGCGGACTGCCGTCGGCGGCCCAGACGACCAGCTGGGCGGCGCCGGCCTGATGCACCGCGGTGAGCGGGGACTCGTCCTTGTCGGCGGCGATGCCGACGGTGGACCGCACCGCGCCGGAGGCCTGGGCGGCGGCCTGGTCGGCGGGGATCTTCGGCGTCAGGCCGGGCACCGCGATCTGCGCGGAGACGGCCTTGTCGACCGCCTTGACGGTGCCGTCGGCGGTCTGGTGCACGACCAGGTCGCCGCCGAGCACCGGCAGGCCGGCGTAGGTGCGCTCGAAGCGGAGGTGGCGCGTGCCGTCGGCGTCGACCACGGCGTCCTTGGCGACCAGGCTCTCCTGGCCGCCCAGCCCGAGGGCCTTGGCCAGCGGGCCGGCCTGACCGTTCGCCAGCGCGATCAGGTCGGCGCGGTGCTGCGCGGCCTGGGCCTGGACGGCGGGGGTGGGAGCGGCCTGGGCGGCGGTGCTCACCTGGATGACACCGGTGAGCAGGACGGTGGCGGAGAGTACGGCGCCGGCTGCGAGCTTTCGCTTCACGTACAGGTCCTTCCGGGAAACCGCGTGTGCGCGGTCGCACCGCGTTCCGGGGTGCCGGGATTGGCGCCTGAGGGGCGGAACGGGTGCTGACGTGCTGCTCCGTGCGGTCCGCGGCGGCCACCGGCGAGTGGGGCGGTGGCCACCGGACGGGGCTGGCGGAAAGCATGACAATCCGACAAGTGAAATGACAGGTCTTGTTCATGGATTGGCCAGGTCCCGCCAATGTTGCGGAAGGTGAAGAGGGTGACGAACGGGGCGAATCACCCCGTCCTTCGGCGGGTTACCGCCCGAACCGAGGCCTGATAGCGGGGTCGGCGCCGCCCGCGGGGCCAACCCCGCCGCCCGTGCCGACGGTTGGCGCCCGTTCACACCCCTGCAACGCGCTGGTCCGTACCTGACGGGTCGGTTGGCGTGTTCCCGCCACGTGTCGCGCTTGTCCACCATCAGGACGCCTGGTAGCCGGGGTCGCGCCCGCCGGTACGGTAAGGAGGTGGCCAAGCCCCTCGCACTCGACTTCGACCCGATCGCCCGCGCCGACGAGCTGTGGACCCGCCGCTGGGGGACCGTCCCCGCGATGGCGGCGATCACCTCGATCATGCGGGCCCACCAGATCCTGCTCTCCCGCGTGGACGCGGTCCTCAAGCCGTACGGGCTGACCTTCGCCCGCTACGAGGCGCTGGTGCTGCTCACCTTCAGCCGGACCGGCGAGCTGTCGCTCTCCAAGATCGGCGAGCGCCTCATGGTCCACCCGACCAGCGTCACCAACACCGTCGACCGCCTGGAGCGGGCCGGCCTGGTCGCCCGCCGCCCGAACCCGCTGGACGGCCGCGGCGTGCTCGCGGCGATCACCGACCGGGGGCGCGAGGTCGTCGAGGGCGCCACCCGCGAGCTCATGGCGATGGAGTTCGGCCTGGAGGAGTACGACGAGGGTCAGTGCCGCGAGGTCTTCGACCTGCTCCGTCCGCTGCGGGTGGCGGCGGGCGACTTCGCGGACGTTCCCGGCGAGGGGCCTGCGCGGCCGGGGGCGTGAGGGCGGCTACCCTCGTGTGAGCGGTGCGCGGATCAGGGCGTACCCCCCCCGACGCTGCCGAGCGAGGCGATGAAGACGATGAAGGCGACCCCCCTGCTGGGCTGGTACCGCGCCCTGGCCATTGCGACCGGTGTGGCACTGCTGGTGTTCTGCGGCTTCATGGTCGCGAAGTACGGCTTCGACACGGCCGAGGACGTGACCACCTACGTCGCGATGCTGCACGGCTACCTCTACATCGGGTACTTCGTGGTGACCTTCCTGCTCGGCCAGAAGCTCAAGTGGCCGCTGGGCCGGATGGTGTTCACCCTGGCCGCCGGCTGCATCCCGTTCGCCTCCTTCGTCGCCGAGCGCAAGGTGGTCGCCGAGGCCGCCGCCAAGCTGCCCGCCGGTGACGCCGCCCGCCAGCCGGCCGGCGTCTGAGCGAAGCCCCAGGGCGCCCTTCCCCGGACGGGGGAGGGCGCCCTTGCGTCTGCCCCGCTACTCTCCCGTCCGGGCGTCCGTCGACAAATAGTAGGACGTCCGAGTAAATTGGTAGGACGTCCTAACAGCTGTGCCGCCCGCTGGTGTGGCGGCCGTACGGAGCGGAGTTCGGGGTCATGGACGCCGAGGAGATCGAGCGCGGGCGGCAGCGCTGGCAGCAGCGGTACGACAGTGCCCGCAAGCGGGACGCGGACTTCACCACCCTCTCCGGGGACGAGGTCGAGCCGGTCTACGGCCCGGCTCCCGGGCAGGCCTACGAGGGCTTCGAGCGGATCGGCTGGCCCGGCGAGTACCCGTACACCCGGGGTCTGCACCCGACCGGCTACCGCGGCCGGACGTGGACCATCCGCCAGTTCGCCGGCTTCGGCAACGCCGAGCAGACCAACGAGCGGTACCGGATGATCCTGGAGGCGGGCGGCGGCGGCCTCTCGGTCGCCTTCGACATGCCCACCCTGATGGGGTACGACTCCGACGACCCGCGCTCGCTCGGCGAGGTCGGCCACTGCGGTGTCGCGATCGACTCGGCCGCCGACATGGAGGTGCTGTTCCGCGGCATCCCGCTCGGCGACGTCACCACCTCGATGACGATCAGCGGCCCGGCGGTGCCGATCTTCTGCATGTACCTGGTCGCCGCCGAGCGGCAGGGCGTCGACCCGGCGGTGCTCAACGGCACCCTGCAGACCGACATCTTCAAGGAGTACATCGCCCAGAAGGAGTGGCTCTTCGCTCCCGAGCCGCACCTGCGGCTGATCGGCGACCTCATGGAGTACTGCGCGAACGGGATCCCGGCGTACAAGCCGCTCTCGGTCTCCGGCTACCACATCCGCGAGGCCGGGGCGACGGCCGCGCAGGAGCTGGCGTACACCCTGGCCGACGGTTTCGCCTACGTCGAGCTGGGCCTGTCCCGGGGCCTGGACGTGGACGTCTTCGCGCCGGGTCTGTCCTTCTTCTTCGACGCGCACCTCGACTTCTTCGAGGAGATCGCCAAGTTCCGCGCCGCCCGCCGGATCTGGGCCCGCTGGATGCGCGAGCGGTTCGGCGCGAAGACCGAGAAGGCCCAGTGGCTGCGGTTCCACACCCAGACCGCCGGTGTCTCGCTCACCGCCCAGCAGCCGTACAACAACGTGGTCCGCACCGCCGTCGAGGCGCTCTCGGCGGTGCTCGGCGGTACCAACTCGCTGCACACCAACGCCCTGGACGAGACCCTGGCGCTGCCCTCCGAGCAGGCCGCCGAGATCGCCCTGCGCACCCAGCAGGTGCTGATGGAGGAGACCGGCGTCACCAATGTCGCCGACCCGCTGGGCGGCTCCTGGTACGTCGAGGCGCTGACCGACCGGATCGAGCAGCAGGCCGAGGAGATCTTCCGGCGGATCCTGGACAAGGGCCGCGAGGACCACGAGATCGGCCCGATCACCTCCGGCATCCTGCGCGGGATCGAGGAGGGCTGGTTCACCGGCGAGATCGCCGAGGCCGCCTTCCAGTACCAGCAGGCGGTGGAGAAGGGCGAGAAGCGGGTCGTCGGCGTCAACTGCCACCCGCGCAGCGTCACCCCCGAGCTGGAGATCCTGCGGGTCAGCCACGAGGTGGAGCGCGAGCAGGTCCGGGGCCTGGGCGCGCGCAAGGCGGGCCGCGACGAGGCCGCGGTCAAGGCCGGCCTGGACGCGATGCTGGCCGCCGCGCGGTCCGGCGCGTCGATGATCCCGCCGATGCTGGACGCGGTGCGGGCCGAGGCGACCCTGGGCGAGATCTGCAACGCGCTGCGCGAGGAGTGGGGGATCTACCGGGAGACCGCCCGGTTCTGAGCCCGTCCCCGCCGAGGGCCGATCCCGCCGAAGGCTCTTCCCGCCGACGAAGGCCACCCGGCACCCCTCCGCGGGTGCCGGGTGGCCTTCGCGCGCGCTCAGCCGGCCGGCGGGAGCGGGAAGGGGCCGAGCAGCAGGCCGGTGAAGCGCCGGGTCCACTCGGCGGTGATCGGCTCGCCGCTGACCAGCACCCGGTGCTCGACCGTCCCGGCGATGGTGTCGAAGATGATGTCGACCTCCTCGCGCGCGGTCGCCTCGTCGCCGTCCGGCGCCAGCTCGCCGCGCGCCTGGGCGGCCGCGCGGCCCTGCCGGACCAGCCGCTTCTGCGGGTCGACGATCGACTCCCGGATCCGCCGGCGCAGCTGCCGGTCGCGGGTGCCCTCGGCGAACAGGGCGAGCAGCGCCGCCTGGGTCTCCGGGCGGGCCAGCAGATCGGCGAACTGGGCCACCACCGCCTCGATGTCGGCCTGCAGGCTGCCCAGGTCCGGCATCACCAGCTCGTCGAAGAGGCTGGCGACGGCGTCCACCACCAGCTCGTTCTTGGACGGCCAGCGGCGGTACAGGGTGGTCTTGGCCACACCCGCCCGGGTCGCCACATGGCCCATGGTGAGCCCGCCCCAGCCGAGTTCGGCGAGGGCCTCGCGGGTGGCGTCCAGGATGGCGCGGTCGGCGGCGGCGCTGCGCGGGCGGCCCTTGGCCCGGGTGGCGGCGGTTTCCGGGCGCTCCGGGACGGGTGGCTGGGGGGCCGGCACCGGGCCTCCTTGCGATTTACCGGTAAGTAACTTGGGTGGGACCGGTAACGGTAGCGACTCCCCATGTCCAGGTCAGCCGGGCGGTCCGGGAAAGTGGCCCACCTCACGTCCGGCGGGGGCGGAGAGGGGTTGCGGCGGGTGCCCCGGCTCCAGTTACGCTACGACTCGTAGCGAAAGCGACGACCAGGCGCCGGGTCCCGTGGGACGGGAGCGGCGCGGGCGCGGGTGGGGATCCGCGCCGAACGGTTCAGGCTATCGGGGAGTGGCGCCGCCACCCCGGGAATCGGTACCGCGCAGCCCGCGCGGGGCGTTTTCCGGGAGGTTGGTGCCCACCAGCGGCGCGGGCGGGGGAGGATGGTGCCATGCAGCCACGGAATTCTCGTCTCAACAGTGCCGCCCTGCGTGGTGCGGTCGACCTCGCCGCGGTGAAGGCAGCCGGCGAGGCTGCCCAGAAGGCCGAGCAGGCCAGGGCCGAGCGGGCCCGCCAGGCGGCCGCCGGGGAGGCGGCCGGGGGCGATCCGGTCGGGACCGGTTACCCGCTCGTCGTCGACGTCACCGAGGACACCTTCGAGGTCGAGGTCGTCCAGCGGTCCACCGAGGTGCCGGTGGTCGTCGACTTCTGGGCCGAGTGGTGCGGGCCCTGCAAGCAGCTCAGCCCGATCCTGGAGCGCCTGGCCGAGGAGTACGCCGGCCGGATCGTGCTCGCCAAGATCGACGTCGACGCCAACCAGCTGATCGCCCAGCAGTTCGGCATCCAGGGCATCCCGGCCGTGATGGCCGTGGTGGCCGGCCAGCTGGTCCCGCTGTTCCAGGGCGCCGAGAACGAGGCCAACGTCCGCAAGGTGCTGGACCAGCTGATCCTGGTCGCCGAGCAGCGCTTCGGCATCGTCGGCACCGGCGGCACCGGCGGTGCGCCCGCCGAGGGCGCGGAGGCCGACGCCCCGCGCCGGCCGGAGGACCCGGCGCTGGCCGCGGCCCACGACGCGCTCGACCGGGGCGACCTGGGCGGTGCGATCCAGGCGTACCGGAACGTGCTCACCGAGCAGCCGGGCAACACCGAGGCCAGGATCGGCCTGGCCCAGGCCCAGCTGCTGCAGCGGATCGAGGGGCTCGACCTGCAGTCCGTCCGGGCGGCCGCCGCGGCCGACCCGAAGGACGTCGGGGCCCAGCTGAGGGCGGCCGACCTGGACCTGGTCGGCGGGCACGTCGAGGACGCCTTCGGCCGGCTGGTGTCGACCGTCGGCAGGACCTTCGGAGAGGACCGCGACGCGGCCCGGCTTCGGCTGCTGGAGCTGTTCGAGGTGATCGGCCCCGAGGACCCGCGGGTCACCGCGGCGCGCCAGGCGCTGGCCCGGGTGCTGTTCTGAAGTCCCGTTGACGGCACGGCGGATGACCTGCGGTGCCGCTGGTGATTTGGCGACAATCCGGTCATCGTCTCTGAGGTTTACCAAATCTTGACAACACCCGTGGACGGTCACGACATGTGACCGTCCACGGGTGTTTCGCTGATGTTTCCGAGGGATTTCGCCCTCACCACTCCTCCATTCCATGACGCTGCGTGTCCGGGCCGCCGATTTCATGATCATTCGGGTCCGTGTGGGATTACCCGTCAGTAATGGAACCTCTTGTGCTTCGCCCGGGATTCGAGCAGCATCGGCACGCCCGGTCCCCACACTTCGACCCCCGCCGGCAGCCGGTCGGCGGACCCGGAGGAGGGGATCCCCACCGGGCGGCCGGCGGTCCCGCCGCCGGCGAGAGGGCAGGGGGGTATCCGCGGTCCCACGGCGGTTCCTGTCCTTCGCACGGCCGCGCTGCCCGCGCGGTCGCTGGTTGTCGCTCGGGGGGATCGCCGGTGTTGACACGGCGCTCTCCGCTACCGAGGACGTAGCTCTCTCCCATCCCAGGCCCCCATCGGTGCGGGACTCGCCACCGGGGAGCCGGAGATGTACGTCCCAGAAGGAGGACACGCATGTCCAAGACCTACGGCAAGACCCGCTGGAAGCGCTTCGCCCTGGTGATGGTGCCGAGCCTCGCGGCCACCGCCGCCGTCGGCGTCGGCCTGGCGAACAGCGCGCTCGCCGCCTCGTTCAGCATCTCCGGCCAGCAGTTCAAGGTCAGTGCCAAGGAGCTGCACGGCACGAAGTTCGCCCAGTTCGGCTCGATCGACGTCCAGACCGACAAGACGACCCGCCCGGTCGCGGTCTCGGCCTTCGACACCGCCCGGATCAGGGGCCTGTGCCAGTCGCTGGTCACCGACCCGAACGTCGTCCCGCTGCCCTTCAAGCTCCCGAAGATCACCCTCCGCCTGGAGGCCGGTGACAGCGAGCAGAAGGAGCGCCAGGTCGAGGCCGCCAACCTGCTGATCGACCTCGACTCCCTTGAGGCCGACGCCGAGTTCGGCAACATCAACATCGGCCAGGACGCCTCCACCCTCGACGGCACCGCCACCAAGAACTGGAAGTCCGCGCTCGGCTCCGGCCTGCCCAGCGGCAAGACCGGCTTCGCGCAGGCCGCCGAAACCGCCGACCTGTACGGCGCGAAGCAGACCGTGTGGGCGACCTCGGCGGGCACCTTCAAGCTCAAGGGCCTGAAGCTCAACCTCTTCACCGACGAGGGTCACGAGTGCTTCTGAGCCGGTTCCCCGGCTGACCGCCTGACGGCGGGTCGGGGGCCGGGGGCGGCGGCCGCACGGGCCGCCGTCCCCGGACTCCCCCTTTCCGTTTCACCTCGTCACACCTTCGAGGAGCTGCTCCGTGTCCAGCACCCTTGCCGAGCCGCGGCCCGCCGAACGCGAGAACCCCCTCCGGTGGGTACGCCGGGCGTTCCGTGACTTCCGCCGCTCCCGGCCGTTCTACGGCGGGCTGCTGGCCCTCTTCGCCGGCGTCCCGATCATGTACTTCCCGTACGCCAACCTGTCGTTGAACGGTATGACGATCGCCATGGCCACCACGGCCGGCGCGGGCTCGCTGATCATCGGGGTGCTGCTGATCGTGCTCGGGCTGACCGCCTGGTTCCAGCCGGTCGTCCGGGTCTTCGCGGGCATCGCCACCACGCTGCTCACCCTGGTCTCGATCCCGGTCTCCAACCTGGGCGGCTTCGGCCTGTCGATCCTGCCGGGCCTGATCGGGGGCGGTCTGATGATCGCCTGGGCGCCGATGCCGCCCGCCGAGGAGCTCGCGGCGGCCGGGGCGAGCGCCGCCGGGACCGCCGCCGTCGCGGAGAGGGCCGCCGCCCCGGAGGAGCCGGTCACCACGACCGCCCCCGAGGAGCCCGCTCCCGAGGCGCCGGCCGCCACCGGGGGCACCGTCCCGGCGCAGCAGTCCGGAGAGCCCGAGGAGGTCCGGTGAGCGGGCCGCGCGAGGAGCTTCCGCAGACCGCGGCGCAGCGCTCGCCCCGGCACGCGGTGCCCCGTACGCCCGTGCGGCTCCGGCTGCGCGGCCGGGCGCTGGCGATGGCCGCCGTGCCGACCGCGCTGCTGATGGCGGCCGCCTACACGCCGAACCCGGCGATCGCCGAGCCCACCGCCGGAAAGCCGTGCGCCACCGCTCCGGACACCGTGCCGCAGGCGCCGGTGGTGGCCGAGACGCCGGTGCCCAGGAGCGAGCTGCCGCCGCCGCTCCCCGGTCCGTCCGTGCCGCTGCCCGGGGCCCCGGCCACCGGGACGCCCGCCCCGACGGGCGCGGCGGGCGCCGCCCCGACGACCGCGCCGGAACCGGCCGCGACCACCGCCACTGACACCGGCACCGGCACCGGCAAGGCGAACGGCGGGGTCGTCCAGGCCGGGCTCATCGACGACCTCGTCGGCGGCGTCACCAACCTGCTCCGGCCGGGCGCCACCGCCACCGCGCCCCCGTCCGCCGGGATGCCCGCCGCCGCTCCGACGACCGCCGGTGCCGCTCCGGCCGCCGAGCCGACGGGCCCGCCGGCCACCGCGGTGCCCACGCCCTCGGCCACCCCGGGAACCCCGGCGCCGACCGCTTCGGCCACGCCCACCGCCCCGACGGCCACCCCGACCGCGCCGGCCACCCCGACCGCGTCGACGAGCCCGAAGCCGTCCGGCACCGCGTCCGGGTCGGCCAAGCCGTCCGCCGCCGCCAAGCCGACCGCCGCCGCCAAGCCGACTGCCTCCGGCAGCCCCTCGGCCACCCCGTCGAAGGACCCGAACTGCCTGGTCGACGCCAAGGCGCTCGCCCCGGGCGGCAAGCCGGCCGACAACCCGATCCTGGTGCCGGACCAGAACTGGACCCTGCAGACCACCCGGCTCGCGCTGAACCACGCGGTGCTGCTCGGCGTGGTCAACGTGCAGACCCCCACCGGCACCAAGCGGGTGCTGAAGTTCGAGGTGGAGACCGTCGACATCGAGAACCTGCACATGTCGACGCTGGAGGGCAACGGCAGGACCTTCCACGTGAAGGGCGCCCCGGGCTCCGTCTCGACCATGCGCAAGGGCCCGATCACCATGTACGTGGAGCGGCTCTCCGGCCACCTTTCCAAGGTGCTGGGCCTGCCGGTCCCGATCGACCTGGGCGAGCTGACCCTCACCCCGGACGGCCCGCTGCCGCAGTGGCTGTACGACCTGATCGGCCGGCTGGAGCTGCCGCTGTGGATCGAGCTGACCGGGGTGACCGCGATCCAGTCGGGCCAGTTCGGCGGCACCCTGAGGATCCCCGGCATGCAGCTGTTCAACGACGACCAGCCCTACCCCGGGAACGCCTGATCCCGGGCCCCCGACGCCCGTGGGGCGGCCCCTCCCGTCCGGAGGGACCGCCCCACGGGCGTGTTCCGCGCCGCCCTACGCGGTGCGGGTGCCCAGGTGGTGCACCTGGACCATGTTGGTGTTGCCGGGGATGCCGGGCGGGGAGCCGGCGGTGACGATCACGGTGTCGCCCTCGCCCAGCTCGCTGATGCGCAGCAGCTCGCGGTCGACCTGCGCGACCATCTCGTCGGTGGTCTCCACCTGCTCGGTCACGTGCGCCTCGACGCCCCAGCTCAGCGAGAGCTGGTTGCGGGTGGCGTGGTCCGGCGTGAAGGCGATCACCGGGATCGGCGAGCGGTAGCGGGAGAGCCGGCGCGCGGTGTCACCGGACTTGGTGAACGCGACCAGCGCCTTGCCGTTCAGGAAGTCGCCCAGCTCGCACGCGGCGCGGGCGATCGAGCCGCCCTGGGTGCGCGGCTTGCGGCCCGGGTTGAGCGGCTGGAGGCCCTGGGAGAGCAGCTCCTCCTCGGCCTTCTCGCAGATCCGGCTCATCGTGCGGACGGTCTCGACCGGGTACTTGCCGACGCTGGACTCCGCGGACAGCATGACCGCGTCGGTGCCGTCCAGGATGGCGTTGGCGACGTCGGAGACCTCGGCGCGGGTCGGGCGCGAGGCGTGGATCATCGACTCCATCATCTGGGTGGCGACGATGACCGGCTTGGCGTTCCGGCGGGCCAGGGTGATCAGCTGCTTCTGGACCAGCGGCACCTTCTCCAGCGGGTACTCGACGGCCAGGTCGCCGCGGGCCACCATGATCGCGTCGAAGGCGAGGACGATCTCCTCCATCGCCTCGACGGCCTGCGGCTTCTCGATCTTGGCGATGACCGGCACCCGGATGCCGACCTCGTCCATGACCGCGTGGACGTCCTTGATGTCCGCGGCGTTGCGGACGAAGGACAGCGCGACCATGTCGACGCCCAGGCGCAGGGCGAAGCGCAGGTCGTCCTTGTCCTTCTCGGACAGCGCGGGCACGTTGACGGCCGCGCCGGGGAGGTTGATGCCCTTGTTGTTCGAGAGCACGCCGCCCTCGACGACCACGGTCCGCACCCGCGGGCCGTCGACGCTGACGACCTCCAGGGCGATGACGCCGTCGTTGATCAGGACCGGGTCGCCGGGCTTCACGTCGCCCGGCAGGCCCTTGTAGGTGGTGCCGCAGATGTGCTGGTCACCGGGGACGTCCTCGGTGGTGATGGTGAACTCGTCGCCGTTGTCGACGGTCACCGGGCCGTTGGCGAAGGTCGCCAGACGGATCTTGGGGCCCTGGAGGTCGGCCAGAACGCCGATGGTCTTGCCGGTGTCCTCCGAGACCTGGCGGACCTTGCGGTACCGCTCCTCGTGCTCCGGGTGGGAGCCGTGGCTCATGTTCAGTCGGGCGACGTTCATGCCCGCTTCGACGATGGCCTTGAGCTGTTCGTAGGAGTCCGTCGCGGGACCCAGGGTGCAGACAATTTTCGCTCGGCGCATATCGATCAGTCTATCCGTTCGTGTTATTGGTGCATTCGGCGCGAATGGAGAGGAATCGCCGACCGGGAGTCCGCGGAACGAGACGACGGGGGGTCAGTTTTCGGACGACCGGTGCACCAGGGCGAAGGCCTGCCGGGCGATCTCCAGCTCCTCGTCGGTGGGGACGACGGCGACCGCCACCCGGGCGCTGCCCCCGGAGGGGAGCAGGGCGGGGGAGATGATCCTCGGCTCGCGCGAGCGTACCGAGTTGAGCTCCGGGTCGACGGCGATGCCGAGCTCCTCCAGTCCGGCCGTGGCGGCCGCCCGCACCGGCGCCGCGTTCTCCCCGACGCCCGCGGTGAAGGCGATCGCGTCCACCCGGCCGAGCACCGCGTAGTACCCGCCGATGTACTTGCGCAGCCGGTGGACGTACGCGTCGAAGGCCAGCTTCGCGTCGGCGTCGCCTTCGTCGGCGCGGCGCATGATCTCGCGCATGTCGTTGTCGCCGCACAGGCCCAGCAGGCCGCTGCGGCGGTTGAGCAGGTCGTCGATGCCGTCGATCGACAGCCCGCCCACCCGGTGCAGGTGGAAGACCACGCCCGCGTCGATGTCACCCGAACGAGTGCCCATCACCAGACCCTCCAGCGGGGTCAGGCCCATCGAGGTGTCGACGCAGCGCCCGCCGCTCACCGCCGAGGCGGAGGCGCCGTTGCCCAGGTGCAGCACGATCACGTTGACCTCGGCCGGGTCCTTGCCGAGCAGCCGCGCGGTGGCCCGCGAGACGTACTGGTGCGAGGTGCCGTGGAAGCCGTAGCGGCGCACCCGGTGCTCGTCGGCCACCGCCCTGTCGATCGCGTACCGGGCGGCGTGCTCGGGCATCGAGGCGTGGAAGGCGGTGTCGAAGACGGCCACCTGCGGCAGGTCGGGCCGCAGCGTGCGGGCCACCTCGATGCCGGTGATGTTGGCCGGATTGTGCAGCGGCGCCACCGGGATCAGCCGGCGGATCTCCTGGAGCACCTCGTCGGTGATCACGGTCGGCTCGGTGAACCGCAGCCCGCCGTGCACCACCCGGTGGCCGATCGCGGCCAGCTCGGGCGAGTCCAGCCCCAGGCCGTCGGCGGCCAGCTCGTCGGAGACCGCCTTGAGGGCCGCGCCGTGGTCGGGGAAGGCCTGCACGGCCTCGCGCTCCGCGCCGCCGCGCGGGGTGTGCACCAGCCGGCCGCCGGCCTCGCCGATCCGCTCGACCAGGCCGGAGGCCAGGCGGTCGCCGTCCAGCATGTCGATCAGCTGGTACTTCACCGACGAGGAGCCGGCGTTCAGTACCAGGACCCGCGTGCCCGCGCTCATGCCGTGCCCCCTTCACCGCGCGGCTCGGACCCGCGCTCCTGCGACTGGATGGCGGTGATCGCCACCGTGTTGACGATGTCCTGCACCAGCGCGCCGCGCGACAGGTCGTTGACCGGCTTGCGCAGCCCTTGGAGGACCGGTCCGACGGCGACCGCGCCGGCCGAGCGCTGGACCGCCTTGTAGGTGTTGTTGCCGGTGTTGAGGTCCGGGAAGATCAGCACGGTCGCCCGGCCCGCCACCGTCGAGCCCGGCAGCTTGGTCGCCGCGACGTGCGCGTCCACCGCGGCGTCGTACTGGATCGGCCCCTCGACCAGGATGTCCGGGCGCAGCTCGCGCACCAGCTCGGTGGCCTTGCGGACCTTGTCGACGTCCGCGCCGGAGCCCGAGGTGCCGGTCGAGTAGGAGAGCATCGCGACCCGCGGCTCGACGCCGAACTGGGCGGCGGTGGCGGCCGACTGGATGGCGATGTCGGCCAGCTGCTGGGCGTCCGGATCGGGGTTGACCGCGCAGTCGCCGTACACCAGCACCTTGTCCGCCAGGCACATGAAGAAGACGCTGGAGACGATGGACGCGCCCGGCGAGGTCTTGATCACCTCGAAGGCGGGCCGGATGGTGGCGGCGGTGGAGTGCACCGCGCCGGAGACCATGCCGTCGGCGATGCCCTCCTGGACCATCAGGGTGCCGAAGTAGGAGACGTCGGTGACCACGTCCAGGGCCAGCTCGACGGTCATGCCCTTGTGCGCCCGCAGCCTCGTGTAGAGCTCGGCGAACTGGCGGCGCAGCGGGCTGGTGGCAGGGTCGACGATCCGCACCTGGGCGCGGTCGGCGCCGGTCGCCTCGGCCGGCAGGTCGATGCCCAGGGCCGCGGCCCGGCGGCGGACGGCGTCGGTCTCGCCGAGCAGCGTGAGGTCGCAGATGTTGCGGCGCAGCAGGATCTCGGCGGCGCGCAGCACCCGCTCCTCGGTGCCCTCCGGCAGCACGACGTGCCGACGGGCCGCCCGGGCCCGCTCCAGCAGCTCGTGCTCGAACATCATCGGGGTCACCCGCTCGGACCGGCCGACCTCGATCAGCTTGGTCAACTCGTCGGTGTCCACGTGCAGTTCGAACAGGCCGAGGGCGATCTCGGCCTTCCGGGGGCTGGCCGCCGAGAGCCTGCCCTCCAGGTGGGTCAGTGCGGCGGCGGTGAACCAGCTGCCCTCCGGGACGACCGCGACGGGCGTGCCGGGGGCGAGCCGGGCGGCCAGGGACATCACGTTCGGGCCGGGGTGCTGGCCGAGGGTGAGCAGCACGCCGGCGATCGGCGGGGCGCCGGCGGCGTGCGCGGCCAGCGAGCCGATCACCAGGTCGGCGCGGTCCCCGGGGGTGACCACCAGCGCGCCCTCGGTCAGCGCGTCCAGGAAGGTCGGCAGCATGGCCCCGCCGAAGACGAAGCCGCGGACGTCCCGGGCCAGGCCGGCCGCGTCGCCGAGCAGCACCTCGGCGCCGGTCGCCTCGACCAGCTGGGCGACGGTCGGCGCGGCCAGCGCCGGCTCCTCGGGGATGACGTAGGCGGGGATCGGCAGCTTCTCGGTGAGCTTGCGCTGGACCGGCTGCTTGGCGGCCGGGGCGACCCGGTTGGCGATCACCGCCAGGGTCTCGCAGCCGAGGTCGGTGTAGGCGCGGTGGGCGTTGCGCACCTCGGCTGTCACCGCGTCGGCGTCCTCGCCGTGGCCGCCGATCACCGGCAGCACGGCGGCGCCGAACTCGTTGGCCAGCCGGGCGTTGAAGGCCAGCTCGTCGGGGATGTTGGTGTCGGCGAAGTCGGTGCCCAGCACCAGGACCGCCTGGCAGCGCCGCTCCAGCGCGTGGAACCGGTCCACCAGTACCGAGACCAGCTCGTCCTGCCCCTGCGCGGCCTGCAGTGCGGCGGCCTCCTCGTAGGTGAGGCCGTAGAGCTCGGCGGCCGGGAGGTCCAGCCGGTACCGGGCGCGGAGCAGCTCGACCACGTGGTCCGAGCCGGCCTCCCCCGGCGCCTGGGCGTGCACCAGGGGGCGGAACACCCCGACCCGGTCCACCCGGCGGGTGAGCAGCTCCATGACCCCGAGCTCCACCGCCTGCCGGCCGTCCCCGCGGCCGATCCCGGTCACGTACACGCTGCGCGCCACGCGGCTCTCTCCGTCCCGTCGTCTCAGGAAGTGGTCATATCGACCATACCTTCGCACCGTGAACGCCCGGCCGCGAGCAGAACGGCCCGGGGGTGGCAAGGGGCCGGAGGTCCCCCTGAGCCGCCTCACGGGAAGCGGTCGGGGCCGGTGAGCCGGACGGTCACCGCGGCCGGCTGCTCGGTGAGGAGGAGCTGGGTGATCCGCTTGTCCAGCAGCCAGCCGTGCCGGTGGACCAGGCTGCCGCCCGGGCCCGGGGTCCAGCCGTCGGCGGCCAGCCGGTCGCGGAGCCGACGGGCCGCCTCGGCGCCGGGCAGGCCCTCGGTGCTCACGACCACGAGGTCGCGGCGGCAGGCGTGCAGTCCGCAGCTGCGGTCGGGGCCGCTGTCCTGCTGGACGGCGAGGCCCGCCGGCAGCGACAGCTCGGAGCGCTCCGGGGAGAAGGGCTCGTGGACGGCGAGCTGGTAGAGCAGGCCGATCACCAGGCCGACCAGGGAGTGGGCGGCGATCACGATGGTCGCCCCGGCGGCCGGCTGGCCGGACCCCCGGGTGGGCCGGGGGCCGCACCGCCGCCGTTCGGCGAGGGTGCCCAGCAGCACCACCAGCCCGGCGGCGAGCGGATAGCCGGACTGCGACTCGGCGGTGGCCCGGCTGTGGAACCACCCGTACTCCAGTCCGACCGGGATCACCGCCAGTGCGGCCAGGACCGCGGCCACCACCACCCCGGCCGCCCGGGTGCGGGCCAGCGCGGCCCAACAGGCCAGTGGCAGCAGAACGTAGCCCCAGCCCAGCACCACTCCCACAGAAGGCCCCCCGCCCGCTGTCGACGTCTCAGGCGGGGAGCCTAGAACGTCACGCCGGGCGGAGCCAGATGGTCGCGAGCGGGGGCAGCACCAGCTCGGCGCTCCGCGGCAGGCCGTTCCAGGTGATCGCCTCGGCCTTCACCGGACGGGAGTTGGCCGTCCCGCTGCCACCGTACTCCGCGGCGTCGGTGTTGAGGGCCTCCTCCCAGAGCTGGTCGCGGCCGTCCAGCTCGGGCAGGCCGACCCGGTGGCCGTGCCGGACGACGGGGGAGAAGTTGCAGACGGCGACCAGCGGGGTGCCGTCGGCGGCGTACCGGACGAAGGAGAGCAGGTTGTCCTCGGCGGCGCCGCCGTCCAGCCAGCGGAAGCCGGCCGGGGAGGTGTCCTGCTCCCACAGCGCCGGGGTGTCGAGGTAGCGCCGGTTGAGGTCGCCGACCAGCCGGCGCACGCCCGCGTGCTCCTCGTGGGCCGGCCACTGCTCGTCGAGCACCCACCACTGCGGGCCCTGCTCGTGGTGCCACTCCGACCCCTGGGCGAACTCCTGGCCCATGAAGAGCAGTTGCTTGCCGGGATGGGCCCACATGAAGCCGAGGTAGGCGCGGTGGTTGGCGCGCTGCTGCCACCAGTCGCCGGGCATCTTGGCGACCAGGGCCTGCTTGCCGTGCACCACCTCGTCGTGCGAGATCGGCAGGATGTAGTTCTCCGAGTACGCGTACACCATCGAGAAGGTCATCTCGTTGTGGTGGTACTTGCGGTGCACCGGGTCCTTGCCCATGTAGACCAGGGAGTCGTGCATCCAGCCCATGTTCCACTTGAGGCCGAAGCCGAGGCCGCCCTGGTCGGTGGGCCGGGTGACGCCGTCCCAGGCGGTGGACTCCTCGGCGACGGTGATCACGCCGGGGCAGCGCCGGTAGACGGTGGCGTTCATCTCCTGCAGGAAGGCCGCCGCGTCGAGGTTCTCCCGCCCGCCGTACCGGTTGGGGGTCCAGTTGCCGCTGTCGCGCGAGTAGTCGAGGTAGAGCATCGAGGCCACGGCGTCCACCCGCAGGCCGTCGACGTGGAACTCCTCGCACCAGTAGACCGCGTTGGCGACCAGGAAGTTGCGCACCTCGGTCCGGCCGTAGTCGAACTCCAGGGTGCCCCAGTCCGGGTGTTCGGCGCGCAGCGGGTCGGCCGGCTCGTACAGCGGCTCGCCGTCGAAGCGGGCGAGCGCGAAGTCGTCCTTGGGGAAGTGCGCGGGCACCCAGTCGACGATCACGCCGATGCCGTGCTGGTGCAGGGTGTCGACCAGGAAGCGGAAGTCGTCCGGACTGCCGAGCCGGGAGGTGGGCGCGTAGTAGCCGGACACCTGGTAGCCCCAGGAGCCGCCGAACGGATGCTCCATGACCGGCATGAACTCCACGTGGGTGAAGTTCAACTCCTTCAGGTACCCCGGGAGTTCGGCGGCGATGGCGCGATAGGTGGTGAGGTCGGGGCGCCAGGACGGCAGATGCAGCTCGTACACCGACATCGGGGCGCGGTGGTGCGCCGTGCGCGCCCGGCGGGCCAGCCACTCGCCGTCCTGCCAGCGGTGCGTCGAGGCGGTGACGACCGAGGCGGTGCCGGGCGGGACCTGCGCGGCGCGGGCCAGCGGGTCGGCCTTGTCCAGGACCCAGCCCTGCCGGGTGTGGATCTCGTACTTGTACTGGGCGCCCTCGCCGAGGTCGGGGACGAACAGCTCCCAGACGCCGGAGGAGCCCAGCGAGCGCATCGGGTGGCCGGTGCCGTCCCAGTGGTTGAAGTCGCCGATCAGCCGCACCCCGGCGGCGTTCGGCGCCCAGACGGCGAACGCGGTGCCGCGCACCCCGTCCACGGTGCGCAGGTGCGAGCCGAGGGCCCGCCAGAGCTGCTCGTGCCGGCCCTCGGAGATCAGGTGCAGGTCGAGCTCGCCGAGGGTGGGCGGGGTGCGGTAGCCGTCGTGCTGCCGGATCGGTTCGCCGCCCGGGTAGCTGACCAGCAGCCGGTAGTCCGGCGCCTGCGGGGCGGCGAGCAGGCCGGTGAACAGCCCGCCCTGCTGGTGGGTGAGCTCGACCGGGCCCTGTCCGGTCTCCACCACGACCCGCTCGGCGAAGGGGCGCAGCACCCGGATCGCGGTGCCGCCGTGCACGGGGTGGGCGCCGAGCAGGGCGTGCGGGTCGTGGTGCTGGCCGCCGACCAGCCGGTCCACCTCGCCGGGCGGCAGCGGCGCCTCGGGCAGCCGTAGCGCCCCGGCGGGCAGCGGGTCGGCGGGCACCGGCTCGCCGGAGGGTTCGTCGGCGGGTTCGTCGGAGGGTTCGGGGGCGGGCGCCGGCTCGGCCCGCCGGCCGGTCGCGGGCTCGCGCTTCGGGGAGTCCGGGCCGGCCAGGAAGGTGGCCGGCACGGAGCGGGTGGTGCGGCCTGGCGGGTCGAGCGGCGTCACGGCGGGGACCTCTCTTGGAGCGGGGCGGCGGAACGAGGGACGTCAGACGGTGAGCGCCAGCCGGTTGATCGCGGCCAGCGGGATCGGCAGCCAGCTCGGCCGGTGCCGGGCCTCGTACACCACCTCGTACACCGCCTTGTCGATCTCCAGCGCGCGCATCAGCTCCGGCGAGGCGGCCGGGTCGGTGCCGCCGCCCGCGGTGTAGCCGGCGCAGAAGGCGGTGCGGTTGCGCTGCGCCCAGGCGGCGGCCAGGTGCGCCAGCTCCGGGTCGGGCGGCCCGCCGGCCAGCAGGTGGGCGGCGGCGTAGTCGAAGGAGCGGAGCATCGCGGCGACGTCCCGCAGCGCGGTCTGCGGCTCGCGGCGTTCGGCGACCGACTTGGCGGGCTCGCCCTCGAAGTCCAGCAGCACCCAGCCGTGCGGGGTGCGCATCGCCTGGCCGAGGTGCAGGTCGCCGTGGATCCGCTGGACCGGCAGGCCGTCCGGGTGGGCGTCGGCCAGCTGCCGGAAGGCCGAGCGCAGCGCGCCCCGGTAGCGCATCAGTCCCGGGACGGCGGCGACCGCGCTGTCCAGCCGGTCCGCCATCGCGGTGGCCAGCTGCCGGGTCTGGGTGCGGTCCAGCCGGGCGACCGGCATCGAGCGGGCGAGCACCCGGTGCACCTCGGCGGTGGCCCGGCCGAGCCGGTGCGCCTCGATCGCGAAGTTGCCCGGCGACGGGTCGCCCTTCAGCCGGCCGACCTGGTCGAGGGCGAGCTCCCAGCCGTCCTCGGCCTCGGGGAGGTAGCGCTGCAGCAGCCCGAGGGTGGCCGGCTCGGCGCGCTCCAGACGGCTCTCGAACCAGGCGGCGACCCGGGGGATGCGGGTCGAGCCGGCCCGGGAGAGCGCGAGCGACAGTTCGAGGTCGGGGTTGGTGCCGGGGTGGACGCGGCGGAACAGCTTCAGGATGTACGAGGTGCCGTAGATGACCGAGCTGTTGGACTGCTCGGCGGTGGAGGCGCGGCCGGGCAGGTTGGTGGGGAGCCCGGAGCCGGGGGTGCGGCGGAAGGACAGCGAGCCGAACCGGTCGCCGGTGGCCAGGTGCTCCAGCAGCCGCCCGGTGAGCTCGGGGTCGTGCACCGCGTCGTAGAGCGCCGCACCGTCGTACGGGCCCTGGGTGAGCCGGCCGAGGACGGCGGAGGGCTCGATGCCGGTCGGGCCGGCCGAGCGGATGCCGAGCAGCAGCTGGTACAGGTCGCCGTGCGGAGCGCCGGCGGTCGCCGCGTGCTCGACCCGGAGCAGCAGGTGCAGCAGGGCGGGGTCGCCGACCTGCAGGGGAGTGCCGACCACCGGGGTGAGGCCGGTGATCGGCCGGCCCTTCCCGGCGTACCAGCGCTGGCTGGGGAGCCATTCGGCGATCAGCGGCAGCGCCGCCTGGACGAGTTCGCTGACCCCCAGGGCGGTCCTCCGGACCCCGGTGCCCCGCGGGGCGGCCGCCGCGGCGGGGCCGGCGGGGGCGTCACGGTGCAGGGGGGCTTGCGAACGGGAGGTTTCGGACATGACTCCCTTTCCCCGGAGGAGCTGGGCGGATCGCCCGACGGGTCTGGCCGGGTCCGTCAGTCTTCCGGATTGCGGCGGCGCGGCGGCGCGGCACGCGAGCGGTGGGCCCGGGTGTCACGCCTTCGTGTGGGTGGCCGTTGGGCTGTTCTCCGTACGCGGTGGTGCAGAGACGACCGGGGGCGCGGGGTGCGAACTCGCGCCCCCGGAGGCTTCGATGGGGCCTGCGGCAGGTGCCGGATCGTTACTTCGATCGCCTGGTTCCGCTCAGCCTGGGGGGCCGGCGGAGCTGGAACCAGTAGAAGCCGTGGCCGGCGAGGGTGAGCAGGTACGGCCACTCACCGATCGAGGGGAAGCGCACCCCGCCGATCAGCTCCACCGGGTACCGTCCGCCGTACTGCCTCAGGTCCAGTTCGGTCGGCTGCGCGAAGCGGGAGAAGTTGTTCACGCACATGACCAGGTCCCCCTCGTGCTCGCGCACGAAGGCCAGCACCGCGGGGTTGCTGGAGGGCAGTTCGGTGTAGGTGCCGAGGCCGAACGCCGGGTTGAGCTTGCGGATCTCGATCATGCGACGCGTCCAGTGCAGCAGCGAACTCGAACTGCTCTGCTGCGCCTCGACGTTGGTCACCTGATAGCCGTACACCGGATCCATGATGGGTGGCAGACTGAGCCTGCCCGGGTCGGCGGAGGAGAAACCCGCGTTGCGGTCCGGGGTCCACTGCATCGGGGTCCGGACGCCGTCCCGGTCGCCCAGCCAGATGTTGTCCCCCATGCCGATCTCGTCCCCGTAGTAGAGCACCGGGGAGCCGGGCAGGGAGAGCAGCAGGGCGGTGAAGAGCTCGACCTGGTTGCGGTCGTTCTCCAGCAGCGGGGAGAGCCGCCGGCGGATGCCCACGTTGGCGCGCATCCGCGGGTCCTTGGCGTACTCCGCGTACATGTAGTCGCGCTCCTCGTCGGTGACCATCTCCAGGGTCAGCTCGTCGTGGTTGCGCAGGAAGATGCCCCACTGGCAGCCGTGCGGGATGTTGGGCGTCTTGGCGAGGATCTCCGAGACGGGGTAGCGGGACTCCCGGCGGACCGCCATGAAGATCCGCGGCATCACCGGGAAGTGGAACGCCATGTGGCACTCGTCGCCGCCGGAGGCGAAGTCGCCGAAGTAGTCGACGACGTCCTCCGGCCACTGGTTGGCCTCGGCGAGCAGCACGGTGTCCGGGTAGTCGGCGTCGATCTCCTTGCGGACCCGCTGGAGGAACTCGTGCGTCTCCGGCAGGTTCTCGCAGTTGGTGCCCTCCCGGGCGAACAGGTACGGCACCGCGTCCAGCCGGAACCCGTCGATGCCGAGGTCGAGCCAGAACCGCAGGCCGGCGATCATCTCGTCCTGGACCCGCGGGTTGTCGTAGTTGAGGTCCGGCTGGTGGGAGAAGAACCGGTGCCAGAAGTACTGCTTGCGCACCGGGTCGTACGTCCAGTTGGAGGTCTCGGTGTCGACGAAGATGATCCGGGCGTCGGGGTACTGCTTGTCGTCGTCGGCCCACATGTAGAAGTCGCCGTACGGGCCGTCGGGATCCTCCCGGGAGGCCTGGAACCACGGGTGCTGGTCGCTCGTGTGGTTCATGACGAAGTCGATGATCACGCGCATGCCGCGGGCGTGCGCGGCGTCGACGAACTCCATGAAGTCCGCGAGGTCGCCGAACTCCGGCAGCACCGACTTGTAGTCGGACACGTCGTACCCGCCGTCGCGCAGCGGTGAGGAGAAGAACGGCGGCAGCCAGAGGCAGTCGACGCCGAGCCACTGCAGGTAGTCGAGTTTGGACGTGAGCCCCTTGAGGTCCCCGACCCCGTCGCCGTTGCTGTCCTGGAAGGACCGCACCAGCACCTCGTAGAAGACCGCACGCTTGAACCAGTCCGGGTCCAAGTTCTTCTTGGAGGTCTCGGGGAAGGTGTCGGGGACGGGCTCGTTCACTGTCACGCTGGGTTCCTCCGAACCGTGAGGAGGTGGGCCGGCTCGGCTGAGGGGTCGAGCCGGACGTAGTTGTGCCGGCCCCAGGTGTAGGCGGCACCGGTGAGCTCGTCGTGGACCGCGAAGGGCCCGTCCCCGTCCAGGGTGACGGTGGCCTCCTGGGCGTGGTGGGGATCCAGGTTGACCACGGTGATGAGGTGGTCGGTGAGGCCGTCGGGTGTCAGGGCGGTCTTGGAGTAGGCGAGCACCTGGTCGTTGTCGGTGGGGTGGAAGCGCAGCGAACGCAACTGCTGGAGGGCCGGGTGACGGCGGCGCAGCCGGTTCAGGACGGTGAGCAGCGGGGCGAGGGTGTCGGTGCGGCTCCAGTCCCGGGGGCGCAGTTCGTACTTCTCCGAGTGCAGGTACTCCTCGGATCCGGGGTGGGCCGGCTCGTTCTCGTAGAGCTCGAAGCCGGCGTACACGCCGTAGCTGGGGGAGAGGGTGGCGGCCAGCACGGCGCGGATCGCGAAGGCGGCCGGGCCGCCGTGCTGGAGGTAGGCGTGCAGGATGTCCGGGGTGTTGGCGAAGAGGTTGGGCCGCATGTGCGCGGCCGCCTCGCCGGTCAGCTCGGTGAGGTACTCGGTGAGTTCCGCCTTGCTGTTGCGCCAGGTGAAGTACGTGTACGACTGGTGGAATCCGATCTTCCCCAGGGTGTGCATCATCGCGGGGCGGGTGAAGGCCTCGGCGAGGAAGAGGACGTCCGGGTCGGTGCGGGCGATGTCGGCGAGCACCCGCTCCCAGAAGACCACCGGTTTGGTGTGCGGGTTGTCGACCCGGAAGATCCGTACGCCGTGCGCCATCCAGAACCGGAGGACCCGGACCGTCTCCTTGACGATTCCGTCCATGTCCTGGTCGAAGTTGATCGGATAAATATCCTGGTATTTTTTCGGGGGATTCTCGGCGTACGCGATGGTGCCGTCCGCGCGGTGGCTGAACCATTCCGGGTGCTTGTTCACCCAGGGGTGGTCCGGCGAGCACTGGAGCGCGAAGTCCAGCGCCACCTCCAGGTGCAGCGCGGCGGCCTCGGCGACGAAGTGGTCGAAGTCCTCGACGGTCCCGAGGTCCGGGTGGACGGCGTCGTGGCCCCCCTCCGGCGAGCCGATGGCCCACGGCGAGCCGACGTCGTGCGGACCGGCCGTCAGGGTGTTGTCCGGCCCCTTGCGGAAGGCTCGTCCGATCGGGTGGACCGGCGGCAGGTAGACCACGTCGAAGCCCATCGCGGCGATCGCCGGCAGCCGCTCGGCGGCGGTCCGCAGGGTGCCCGAGCGGGGCGGCTCCACCCCGGCCGGGTCGACCACGGCGCCCTCCGAACGGGGGAAGAACTCGTACCAGGAGCCGAACAGCGCCCGCTCCCGGTCCACCTGGAGCGGCGCCGGACGGGAGGCGCTCACCAGTTCGCGCAGCGGGAAGCGGCCGAGCAGCTCCTGCACCTCCGGGGCGAGCGCGGCGGCCAGCCGGGACAGCGGCGGGAGCCCCGGGTCGCGCAGCGCCTCGGCGGCCGCCAGCACCACCGCCCGGCCGTCCTTCTTCGGCACCCCGGCGGCGGCGCGCTCCAGCAGCTGGGCGCCCTCCTCCAGGACGAGCGCGGTGTCGATCCCGGCCGGCAGCTTGACCGCGGCGGCCTTGCGCCAGGTGGCCACCGGGTCCGACCAGGCCTCCACCAGGTACGACCAGCGCCCGGGGGCGGTCGGGGTGACGTGCGCGCCCCAGCGGTCGGTGCCCTCGGCCAGCTCGCGCATCGGCGTCCACGGGCCGCTGCGGCCGCGCGGGTCGCGCAGCACGACGTTGGCGGCGACCGCGTCGTGGCCCTCGCGGAACACGGTCGCGCAGACCAGGAAGGTCTCGCCGGCCACGGCCTTGGCCGGGCGGCGGCCGGCGTCTACGAGGGGGCTGACGTCCAGGACGGGGATGCGGCCGATCACGGTGTCGCTCTCTGTCGTCTTGCGGGCGGCGGGCTTGCGGGCGGCGGCGGGCTTGGCGCGGGCGCCCCCGGCGGTGGCGGGGCGCGCGGCGGCGGTCCGGGCCGGTGCGCCGCCCTCGGCCTTCGGGGCGGAGGGGGCGGCGGTGCTCGCGCTGCGGCGGGTGGTGGTGCGCTTGCGCGGGGCCTCGGCTCGGCTCGGCCCTGGAGCGGTCCGGCTCTCGTCGGCCCCGGGTTGCCGGGCCGGTTCGTCCGGTCGCTCCGTACGGATAGCCCCGGCGCCCCGGGGCCCCGGCATCGCCGCGTCTGTCCGAGTGTCAGAATCCATCCGTCCGGCGGATTCCGCGACCGCTGCGTCGAGGGTGTCGGCCACCGGTGTGGACTGGTCCCGCGTGTCGCCGTGCATGCCAAACTCCTGCCCGAGATCGGCGGTGGCTCCCGCGGGCCGGGGAGCGGCCAGGGGAGTACCGGGAGGACTGCTGGGTGGGGAGGACGTGCGACGGAAGCCTGCCCGCGCCGCCGTTCCGGGCAACCTGCCCCGCTCCCGCTCGGCCCGTGGCGGAGAGCCCGAGAGCCCGCGCGCGTTCCGGCGCACGCCTCTCCGGGCGCGCCTTCGGACGACCCAGCCCACCCGTGAACGAGCAGGGCCGGACCGAGGACACGCGGCGGTCCGCGATGGGCGCCGAATGGACCAATCAGGATGAGGAACGGTCAACGCGAAAAGGATTCGGACGTGCTGCTTCGCGGGGGAACGCCACCCGTCTCCGCACACCCCGCAGCATCGACGACCGTGCTTCATCCTCGCACTGGTGACCCCGATTCCGCAGCGGTACGCCAGGAGTTTCAGAGACGATCGGGCGCGGGTCCGCCGGCGGAAATGGATCTGTTCCGCGGTGTTCACGTATTGGTGGCGCGGCCCGGCGAAAAGTGCGCCTCGCGCGCCCCCCGTGCAGACCAATGCGCCGAATGCGATCTCATCAATAGGCCGAACGGATGCCGAATAGCCCAACTGACGCACCATCATGCCATCCGGCGAGGCTACGCTTCACGCCGTGAAGGCAATCCGCAGATTCACCGTCCGCACCGTCCTGCCCGAACAACTCCAGCCGTTGCACGAGCTGGCCCTCAACCTGCGCTGGTCCTGGCACCCCGAGACCCGGGACCTCTTCCGGTCCGTGGATCCGGACGTCTGGGCCGCGACGGGCGAGGACCCGGTGCGGCTGCTCGGGGAGGTCCCCGCCGCCCGGCTCGCCGCGCTCGCCGCCGACCGCCGGTTCCTGCGCCGGCTCGGCGACCTCGCCGACGACCTGCGCGAGTACCTGGCCGGCCCGCGCTGGTACCAGGGCGCCGGGCCGCAGGGCGCCGCCCCGCTGCCGGCCGCCATCGCCTACTTCTCGCCCGAGTACGGCATCGCCGCCGCGCTGCCCCAGTACTCCGGCGGCCTCGGCATCCTGGCCGGCGACCACCTCAAGGCCGCCAGCGACCTCGGCGTCCCGGTCATCGGCGTCGGCCTCTTCTACCGGCACGGCTACTTCCGGCAGTCCCTCGACCGGGACGGCTGGCAGCAGGAGCGCTACCCGCTGCTGGACCCGGACGAGCTGGCCGTCACCCTGCTCCGGGAGGCCGACGGCACCCCCAGCCGGGTCGACCTCGTCCTGCCCGGTGGCCGCACCCTCGCCGCGCACATCTGGAAGGCCCAGGTCGGGCGCGTCCCGCTGCTGCTGCTCGACTCCGGCATCGAGGCCAACTCGCCCGCCGAGCGCGACGTCACCGACCGCCTCTACGGCGGCGGCAGCGAGCACCGGCTGCTCCAGGAGATGCTGCTCGGCATCGGCGGCGTCCGGGCGGTGCGCGTCTACCAGCGGCTCACCGGCCACCCCGCCCCCGAGGTCTTCCACACCAACGAGGGCCACGCCGGCTTCCTCGGCGTCGAGCGGATCCGCGAACTCGTCGCGGACGCCGGGCTCGACTTCGCCGCGGCCCTGGAGGCGGTCCGGGCCGGCACCCTGTTCACCACCCACACGCCCGTCCCGGCGGGCATCGACCGCTTCGACCGCGAGCTGGTCGCCCGGCACTTCGGCGGCGACACCGCGCTGCCCGGCGTCCCGGTCGACCAGGTGCTGGCGCTGGGCGCCGAGACCTGGCGCGGCGGCGACCCCAAGCTCTTCAACATGGCCGCCATGGGCCTGCGGCTCGCCCAGCGCGCCAACGGCGTCTCCACCCTGCACGGCGAGGTCAGCCGATCGATGTTCAACGGCCTCTGGCCGGGCTTCGACGCCGCCGACGTCCCGATCACCTCCGTCACCAACGGCGTGCACGCCGCCACCTGGATCGACCCGGCGGTCGTACGGCTCGGCGCCACCGAGATCGGCGCCGACCGCGCCGAGGAGGCCATGACCACCGGCGAGGCCCGGCGCTGGACCGGCCTGGAGCGGATCGGCAACACCGAGGTCTGGGAGCTGCGCCGCACCCTGCGGGCCCAGCTGGTCGACGAGGTCCGCCACCGGCTGCGCGCCTCCTGGCGCCAGCGCGGGGCCGGCGAGGCCGAGCTCGGCTGGGTCTCCTCGGTGCTCGACCCGGACGTGCTGACCATCGGCTTCGCCCGCCGGGTGCCGTCCTACAAGCGGCTCACCCTGATGCTCCGGGACCAGCAGCGGCTGCGCGCCCTGCTGCTGCACCCGACCCGGCCGGTGCAGATCGTGGTCGCCGGCAAGGCCCACCCGGCCGACGACGGCGGCAAGCGGCTGATCCAGCAGATGGTGGCCTTCGCCGACGACCCGGCGGTCCGGCACCGGATCGTCTTCCTGCCGGACTACGACATGGCGATGGCCCAGCACCTCTACCCGGGCTGCGACGTCTGGCTGAACAACCCGCTCCGCCCGCTGGAGGCCTGCGGCACCTCCGGAATGAAGGCCGCGCTCAACGGCTGCCTCAACCTGTCGGTGCTGGACGGCTGGTGGGACGAGTGGTTCGACGGCCAGAACGGCTGGGCGATCCCCACCGCCGACACCGGCGAGGGCGTGCTCGACCCGGACAGCCGGGAGGCCGAGCGGCGCGACGACATCGAGGCCGCCGCGCTCTACGACCTGATCGAGGACCAGGTGGCCACCCGGTTCTACGACCGGGGCTCGGACGGCCTGCCGCACCGGTGGATCGCGATGGTCCGGCACACCCTGGTGACCCTCGGGCCCAAGGTGCTGGCCGGGCGGATGGTCCGCGAGTACGTCGAACGGCTCTACGCCCCGGCCGCGCTGGCCCAGCGGGAGCTGGCGGGGACGGGTGCCTTCCGGGCCGCCCGCGAGCTGGCCGAGTGGAAGGCCAGGGTGCGCGAGGCCTGGCCGGTCGTCCGGGTGGAGCACGTCGAGGCGGACTGCCCGGACGAGGCGCAGGAGCTGGGCAGCGCGCTGGCCCTGCGGGTGCAGGTGGCGCTCGGTCCCCTGGAGCCGGCCGACGTCGAGGTGCAGGTGGTCTCCGGCCGGGTCGACGAGTCGGACCGGATCTCCGACGCCGCGCTGCTCGCCCTCAAGCCGGTCGGCGGGCCCGACCTCGACGGGCGGACCAGGTACGAGGGCTCCCTGGAGCTCGGCCGCACCGGGCCCTTCGGCTACACCGTGCGGGTGCTGCCCGCCCATCCCCGGCTGGCCTCGCCCGCCGAGCCGGGCCTGGTGGCGCTGCCGCCGGAGGCGGCCGGGATGGACGCCGGACTGCTGCGCTGAGCGGCGGGCGGGGGAGGGGCACCGGTCGGACCGGTGCCCCTCCCGTCCGTGCGGCGGGCGGCCTCAGCGGATCGCGGCCACCAGGGCGTCGGTGACCGAGCGCCAGGCCACCCCGGCCTCGGCGAAGCCGGCCTCCCGCAGCCGCTCGGCGTGCCAGCCGGCCGGGTGGGACTCGCCGTCGGCGTGCGAGCCGTAGATCCGGTTGCGGGCGGCCACCTGCTCGGCGAGCAGCGGGTCGGCCGCGGCGGCGAGCCACCAGCTCTCCCAGTCGAGGACGCCCTCGGCCTTCTCGCGCTCCTGCCGGCCGTGCCGCAGGGCCCGCTCGGCGGTGTTGAGCAGCGGGACCGCCGGGTCGGGCATGTGGTCGGCGTTGAGGAACACCCCGCCCGGGCGGATGAGGCCGGCCAGGTCGCCGAAGAGCCGGACCAGGGCGTCGGCCGGCAGCCAGTGCAGCGCGGTGGCGGTCACCACGGCGTCGAACGGGCCGGGCGGCAGGGCCTCGGCCCACCGCGGGTCCTTGAGGTCGGCGGTGACCAGGGTGAACCGCTCGTCCTCGCCGAGGACGCCGCGGGCGATGGTCATCAGCGCCGGGTCCTGGTCCACCCCGACACCGGTGGCGGCGGGCAGCCGGGCGAGCAGCCGTTCGGTGATGCTGCCGGTGCCGCAGGCGAGGTCGAGGACGCGCGGGGCGGGCCCGGTCACCGCCTCGACGACGTCGAGCATCACCCGGAACCGCTCCTCGCGGTCCGGCAGGTACCACTCCTGCTGGCGGTCCCAACTGCGCTGCCACTGCTCCCAGTGGTGACGGTCGACCATGGTCGCTCCCTTTCCCGGGGGATCGCTGGGGGACCGGTGAGCCCCGGGAACGACCCTAGGCCCTTTCGGTAATGGATGAAAGGGCCCAGGGGTTCTTACGGACGGTGTGTCGGGCACCGCCGGCCGTGTGCCGGCGGCGTCAGACCAGGCTGTCCCGCCAGGCCTGGTGCAGCTGGGCGAAGCGCCCGGCGCCGTTGATCAGCTCGCGCGGGGTGCCGTCCTCGACGATCCGGCCCTGGTCCATCACCAGCACCCGGTCCGCGATCTCCACGGTGGAGAGGCGGTGGGCGATGATCACGGCCGTCCGGCCGGCCAGCACCGTGCGCATCGCCCGCTGCACCGCCTGCTCGCCCGGCACGTCCAGCGAGCTGGTGGCCTCGTCCAGGATCAGCACCGCGGGGTCGGCGAGCAGCGCGCGGGCGAAGGCCACCAGCTGGCGCTGGCCGGCCGAGATCCGTCCGCCGCGCTTGCGCACGTCGGTGTCGTAGCCGTCCGGCAGCTCGGCGATGAAGTCGTGCGCCCCGATCGCCCGGGCGGCCTCCTCGACCTCGGCGCGGTCGGCGCCCGGGCGGCCGATCGCGATGTTCTCGGCGACCGTGCCGGAGAACAGGAAGGACTCCTGGGTCACCATCACCACCCCGCGCCGCAGCTCCGGCCCCGCCAGGTCGCGCAGGTCCACGCCGTCCAGGGTGATCCGGCCGTCGGTCGGGTCGTAGAACCGGGCGAGCAGCTTGGCCACCGTCGACTTCCCGGCCCCGGTCGCCCCCACCACGGCGACGGTCTGCCCGGCCGGCAGCACCAGGTCGAAGGGCGGCAGCACCTCCTTGCCGGTGCGGTAGGCGAACCGGGTCTTCTCGAAGCCCACCTCGCGGCCCTTGGCCGGGACGGCCGGGAGCTCCTTCGGCTCGGCGGGCTCGGCGACGGTCGGCTCGTGGGCGAGCAGGCCGGCGATCTTCTCCAGGGCGGCGGCGGCCGACTGGTAGCTGTTGAGGAACATCGCCAGCTGGTCGATCGGGTCGAACAGCCGGCGCAGGTAGAGCACGAAGGCGGTCAGCACGCCCAGCTCGACCGAGCCGTCGGTGACCAGGTAGGCGCCGAACAGCAGCACGGCGGTGGTCCACACGTTGGCCGTCGAGCGGGAGAGGCCGACGTACCGGGCGATCTCCAGCAGGCCGTCCGCGGTGGCGGCGGCAGACTGCCGGTTCACCACGCCGAACGCGGCGTCGTTGGTCCGCTCGCGGCGGAAGGCCTTCACCGGGCGGATGCCGTTCATGGTCTCGGTGAAGCGGACGATCAGCGAGGCCGCCGAGGTGCGCGAGCGCCGGTAGACCAGGCGCGAGCGGCGCCGGAAGGACCGGGCGATCAGCCACAGCGGCAGGAAGGCGGCCAGCGAGGCCAGGCCGAGCCGCCAGTCCAGCACCAGCAGGATCACCGAGATGGAGCAGACCGACAGGAAGACCGTCAGCAGCTCCTGGAGCCCCTCGGAGAGCAGTTCGCGCAGCGCGTCCACGTCGCTGGTGGCGCGCGAGATGATCCGCCCCGAGGTGTACCGCTCGTGGAAGTCCAGGCTGAGCCGCTGGGCGTGCCGGAAGATCCGGCCGCGCAGCTCCAGCAGGATGTCCTGGTTGACCCGGGCGCTGATCTTGATGAACGACCACTGGAGCAGCGTGCCGAGCAGCGCGCAGCCCAGGTAGGCGACGACCACCGCGATCAGCGGGCCGGCGTCGTCGTCGCGCAGGGCCGGGATGCCGCGGTCCATCGCGAAGGCGACCAGCAGCGGTCCGGCCTGCAGGGCGGCCTGCTGGAGCAGGATCACCGCCATGGCGGCGGCGACCCGGCCCCGGTGCGGGCCGAGCAGCGAGCGCAGCAGGGCGCGGGGCGCGCCGGGCGGGACGGGGATGTCCTCCTCGTCGGCCGGCGGGGGCGGCAGCTCCTCCTCGACCGGTTCGGCCGGTGCCGTCCGGCGGTCCTTCGTGCGGGCGTCGGCGGGCTCGACGGTGGTGGTCATCGGGCGGTGCTCCCCTCGGGGACGAGGGCGGCCTCGCCCGACATCAGTGCCCGGTAGTGCGCCGAGCGGTGCAGCAGTTCCTGGTGGGTGCCGACCGCCTCGATCCGGCCGTCGGCGAGCACGGCGACCCGGTCGGCGAGCAGCACGGTGCTCGGGCGGTGGGCGACCACCAGGGCGGTGGTGGACGCGAGGACCTGGCGCAGGGCGCGTTCGACCAGCGCCTCGGTGTGCACGTCCAGCGCGGAGAGCGGGTCGTCGAGCACCAGGAAGGCCGGGTCGCCGACCACCGCGCGGGCCAGCGCGAGCCGCTGGCGCTGGCCGCCGGACAGGCTCAGGCCCTGCTCGCCGACCTCGGTGGCGACGCCCTCGGGCAGGCTCTCGACGAAGCCGGCCTGGGCGGTGGCGAGTGCGGCGCGCAGCCGGTCGTCGCCCGCTCCGGGGGCGCCCATCAGGACGTTCTCCCGGACGGTGGCGGAGAACAGGGTGGGCTCCTCGAAGGCGACCGCGACCAGTTCGCGCAGCCGGGAGCGGTCCAGCGCGCGGATGTCCCGGCCGTCGAGGGTGATGCTGCCGCCGGTGGCCTCGTAGAGGCGGGGGAGCAGGGCGGTCAGGGTGGTCTTGCCGCTGCCGGTGGCGCCGACCAGGGCCATCGTCTCGCCGCTGCGGATGTGCAGGTCGACGCCGCGGAGCAGGTCGGGGGTGCCGGCGGGGGCGTCCGGGTAGCGGAAGCGGACGTCGGTGAGCCGGATGCCGTCGGGGCTCCCGGTGTCCTCGGCGTTCCGGGTGTTCTGGGCGTTCTTGGCGGGCTCCGGGCTCTCCGCGTTCTCCGCGTTCTCCGCGTTCTCCGCGTTCTCCGCGTCGGGCTCGTCCAGCACCTCGAAGAAGCGGTCGGTGGCGGTGGCGGCCTCGTTGGCGTAGGCCAGCAGCCAGCCCAGCGACTCGACCGGCCAGCGCAGCGCGAGCGCGGTGGAGAGGAAGGCGACCAGCGTGCCGGCGCTCAGCTCGTCGTGCGCGACCAGGTAGGCGCCGGCCGCGAGGGCGCAGCCGAGGGCCAGCTCGGGCAGGCCGACGATGACCGCCCAGAGGTTGGCGAGCAGTCCGGCCTTCTTGAGCTCGGTGCGGCGCAGGTCGTGCGAGCGTTCGCGGAACCGTTCCGCCATCGAGCGGTGGCGGCCGAAGGCCTTGAGGATCCGGATGCCGAGGACGGACTCCTCGACGACGGTGGCGAGGTCGCCGTTCTGGTCCTGCGCCAGACGGGCGGCGCCCGAGTAGCCGGACTCGAAGCGGCGGGTGAGCACGAACAGCGGGACGGCCGGACCGAGCGCGATCAGGGCGAGCCGCCAGTCCTGGGTGAACATCAGGGCGGTGCCGGCCAGGAAGGTCACCGTGTTGACGATCAGGAAGACCAGCGGGAAGGCCAGGAACAGCCGCATGGTGTACATGTCGGAGGTCGCGCGGGAGAGCAGCTGGCCGGAGCCCCAGCGGTCGTGGAAGGAGACCGGCAGCCGCTGGAGTTTGGCGAAGAGGTCGCCGCGCATCGCCGTCTCGACCGTGGCCAGCGGCCGGGCCAGTACCACGCGGCGGGTGTAGAAGAGGGCGGCCTCGGCGAGACCGAGCAGGACCAGCAGGGTGGCCGGCTGCCAGAGGCCGTCGAGGTCGCGGTCGGCGATCGGGCCGTCGACGATGCGGCCGAGGACGGTCGGCACGATCAGTGTGCTGAGCGCGGCGAGCAGGGCGGCGGTCACCGAGACGGCCAGCCGCGCCCGGACCGGGCGGACGTACGGCCACAGGCGCAGCAGCGAGCGCACCGTCGACCGGCGGGGGGCGGGCGGTGCGGTGTCGGATGTGGCGTCGGGGGCTTGGTTCTCGGACATCGCGGTGAGGGTAGGCCGGGTGCCCGTCATTTCTCATCCGGTTTTTCGGACCTGTCGTCGATTACCGGCCAGCCGACACGCCGGGAAGGACGGTGCGGAGGAGGCGCAGCGAGCGTCCGTCGAGCAGGAGGGTGTCCTGGGGGAGGTGCGGCCCGGTGGGGTCGGCGTCGTCCGCGGCGGCCGTGTCGACGACGGTCTCGTACCCGGTGCCGTCGGCGGCCCAGGGCGTGCCGGGCAGGGTGAAGGGGAGCGGCCGCGGCCCGGCGTTGAGCAGCAGCAGGAAGCTGTCGTCGAGCAGCGGGCGGCCGTACGCGTCGCGTTCGGACATCGCGGTGCCGGACAGCAGCATGCCGAGGGCCGCGGTCGGCGTGAACCAGTCGGCCTCGGTCATCTCCCGGCCGAGCGGGGTGAACCAGGCGAGGTCGGGGCGCCCGCCCGGGGCGGCGGCGCGGCCGGAGAAGAAGGCGCGCTGCCGCAGCACGGGGTGGCGGCGGCGGAGCCGGACCAGCCCGGCGGTGAACGCGGACAGGCCGCGCCAGGCGGGGTCGTCGAGCAGTGACCAGTCCAGCCAGCTGACCTCGTTGTCCTGGCAGTAGGCGTTGTTGTTGCCGCCCTGGGTGCGGCCGAACTCGTCCCCGGCGGTGAGCATCGGGACCCCGGCGGAGAGCAGCAGGGTGGCGGTGAGGTTGCGCAGCTGGCGGCGGCGCAGGGCGGTGACGGCGGGGTCGGTGCTCTCGCCCTCGGCGCCGTGGTTCCAGGAGCGGTTGTCGTCGGTGCCGTCCCGGTTGGCCTCGCCGTTGGCCTCGTTGTGCTTGCGGTCGTGGGAGACGAGGTCGCGCAGGGTGAAGCCGTCGTGCGCGGTCACGTAGTTGACGGAGGCGTACGGGCGCCGTCCGGCGTGCTGGTAGAGGTCGGAGGAGCCGGAGAGGCGGTAGCCGAGTTCCCGGACGTCGGGGCGGGCGCCGCGCCAGAAGTCGCGCACGGTGTCGCGGTAGCGGTCGTTCCACTCGGCCCAGGGTGGCGGGAAGCCGCCCACCTGGTAGCCGCCCGGGCCGACGTCCCAGGGCTCGGCGATCAGCTTCACCCGGTTGAGCAGCGGGTCCTGGGCGATGGCGGCGAGCAGCGGGTGGTCCATGGTGACCTCGTGACCGCCGCCGTTGGCCCCGCCGCCGCGGGTGAGGGCGGCGGCGAGGTCGAAGCGGAAGCCGTCCACGCCCATCTCGTGCACCCAGTACCGCAGCGAGTCGGTGATCAGCCGGATCACCTGGGGCCGGCGGGTGTCCAGGGTGTTGCCGCAGCCGGTGTAGTCGGCGTAGCCGCGCGGGCGGTTGGGCGGCAGGCGGTAGTGGCCGGCGTTGTCGATGCCGCGCAGGAACAGCGAGGGGCCCATCTCGGAGCCCTCGGCGGTGTGGTTGTAGACGACGTCGAGGATCACCTCGATGCCGGCGGCGTGCAGGGCGCGGACCATCCGCTTGAACTCGCCGACCTGACCGCCGCGCGAACCGGAGGCGGAGTAGCCGGCGTGCGGGGCGAAGTAGCCGACGGTGTTGTAGCCCCAGTAGTTGACGAGGCCGCGGGCCTGGAGGTGGTCCTCGCTGACGTGCTGGTGGACGGGCAGCAGTTCGACCGCGGTGACGCCGAGGCCGGTGAGGTGGGCGAGGGCGGCGGGGTGGGCGAGGCCGGCGTAGGTGCCGCGCAGGGCGGGCGGGACGTCGGGGTGGCGGTGGGTGAAGCCGCGGACGTGCAGTTCGTAGAGGACGGTCTCGGCCCAGGGGGTCTTGGGGCGGTGGTCGTCGGACCAGTCGTCGTCGTCCCGGACGACGACCGATCTGGGCACGTACGGGGCCGAGTCGCGGTTGTCCCGGACGGTGTCGGCGACGTCGGCCTCGGGCCAGCCGCGCACGGCGGCGCAGGCGGCGTCGTGGGAGGTGTAGGTGCCGTCGATCGCGCGGGCGTAGGGGTCGAGCAGCAGCTTGGCCGGGTTCCACCGGGCGCCGGTCCACGGGTCCCAGCGGCCGTGCACGCGGTAGCCGTAACGGGTGCCGGGGAGGACGCCGGGGACGAAGCCGTGCCAGGTCTGGGCGTCCTGCTCGGTGAGGCGCAGGCGGGTCTCGCGGCCGTCGTCGTCGAAGAGGCAGAGGTCGACGGCCTCGGCGCCGGCGGCCCAGAGGGCGAAGTTGGTGCCGGGGCGGCCGTCCGGGCCGGGGTGGAAGCGGGCGCCGAGCGGCTGCCGGCTGCCCGGCCACGGCACCGCACCGCCGGGCTGCGCGCGTACGGCGGTCGCCGACTCCTGCCCTGACGCCATGGCGGTGCCCTCCCTGGCGGGGTGTCCCGGACCCCGTGCGGTCTCTCATTCCCTGTTCACGCCGGACGGAAGCGGCTGAACACCGTCTTACCGGCAGATGGCGCCCGTGCGCCCGCCCGGCCGCCCCTGCTCCGCCAGGTCCTCCGCGCTCCGCCGCCGGGGGGAATATGTCGACCGGTCTACAGAATCCAAGGGCGTGCGGGAGTGGGAAGTCGGCGGGTCCGACTTCCTGCTCCGGGCTGGGCCGGGCAGGGTCGGGCCGGCTCTGTCCCGCGTTGCCTGGCCGGTGTGGCTAGCGCGTTGGCGGCAGGAATATGTCGACCGGTCTACAGAATCCAAGGGCGCGCGGGAGTGGGAAGTCGGCGGATCCGACTTCCTGCTCCGGGCCGGGCGGTGAGGGGTGTGCGGGAGTGGGAAGTCGGCGGGGCCGACTTTCCACTCCAGGGGGGTGGGAGGTCTGTAGACCGGTCTACATAAAACGCCGAGGCGCGGGGCGGAGTGTCGGCGTGTCCTGGTGGGGAGCGGCCTCGTTGTGGGGGGTAGTGGACAAATACGGGGGGAGGACCCGGAATGTGGGTACGGCGGCTGGCGGCGCTGGGCTGCTGCCTGGCGGTGCTGGCCGGGTGTGCCGGGGGCGGCGGCGTGGCGGGGGACTCCAGCGGGGACGCGGCCCCGGCGGGTGGTCCGGCCGGGCCGCCGCCGGTCTCCCGGGCGACGATCACCGCGGTGCCCGCCGACGACGCCCAGAACCTGCCGCCCGAGGGCCCGGTCCGGGTGACGGTCGCGCAGGGCCGGCTGGTCTCCGTCCGGCTCGCCGACACCCGCGGCGGCGAGGTCCCCGGCTCGCTCTCCGCGGACGGCACCGGCTGGACCCCGGACGGCCCGCTGCCGCTGGCCACCGCGTTCACCCTGGACGCCGTCGCCGAGGACGACCAGGGCCGGCGGGCGGTCCAGCACACCGACTTCTCGACCATGGCCCCGGCGCACACCTTCGTCGCCTTCTTCACCCCCGAGGACGGTTCGACGGTGGGCGTCGGCATGCCGGTCTCGCTGCGGTTCAGCCGCCCGATCACCGACCGGGCCGCGGTGGAGCGCGCGATCGCGGTGACCGCCGACCCGCCGGTGGAGGTGGCCGCGCACTGGTTCGGCGGCCAGCGCCTGGACTTCCGCCCCCGCGAGTACTGGGCGCCGGGCACCCGGGTCTCGGTCGCGCTGCGGCTCAAGGACGTTCAGGGCGCGCCGGGCGAGTTCGGCACCCAGAACAAGGACGTCCGATTCACCGTCGGCCGGGCCCAGGTGTCCACCGTCGACCTGGACGCCCACACCCTCACCGTCCGGGCCGGCCAGGGCGGCAAGGCGGTGCGCACGCTCAAGGTGTCCGGCGGGGACGCCAAGCACTCGACGTACCGGGGCGTGCTGGTGGTGTCCGAGAAGTACAAGGTCACCCGGATGAACTCGCAGACCGTCGGGATGGGCGACGAGTACGACATCAAGGACGTGCCGCACGCGATGCGGCTGACCAACTCCGGCACCTTCGTGCACGGAAACTACTGGGCCGGCCCGTCGGTCTTCGGCAGCGCCAACACCAGTCACGGCTGCATCGGCCTGGCCGACGTCAAGGGCGGGGCGAGCGGCGAGACCCCGGCGGGCTGGCTGTTCGAGCACACGATCCCGGGCGACGTGTTCGAGGTGAAGGCCTCGACCGGGGACGTCGTACCACCGAACAACGGGCTGAACGGCTGGAACCTGCCCTGGGCGCAATGGGTGGCCGGGAGCGCCCTCCAGTCCGGCGCGAGCCCCTCCACGAGCCCGCCGCCGAGTCCGACCCCGAGCCCGACCCCCTCCGCGAGACCGTCCGTGACCCACACCCCGGCCTCCACCCCCACCCCGACCGCGACCCCGACCCCGGTCCCCGCCCCGGCCGCCACACCTTGACGGCCATGTGCGGATGATCTTCACCGGCGTTCACCGGTAGCCTCCCCAGGATTCACCCGTTCGGCCCAGCTATCCTGACGTGCCGCGCCGAAGACCGGTGCGAAAGATCGCCGGTCCGGTGCAACCCGTCCGGGCGAACAGGGCGTCCATCAGGATGAACACCGGGAGGGGAGAAACCGTGAAGCCGGTTAGGGCGGCCGACGCCGCAATACGTACCACCGTCACCCGCCGCCGCGCGCGTCAGAGCGCGGTGGCGTTGGCGATGGGCGGTGTCCTGCTGCTCACCGCTGCCTGCAGCAGCGGGGGCGACAAGAAGGCCGACGGCGGTACGGCCACCACCGCGGGCGCCAACGGGGACGCCGGCAACGGCACCCCGGCACCGGCCCAGTCCTCGACCGCGCCGAAGACCTCCGCCGCCGTGGTGACCGTCGAGCCCAAGGACGGCGCCCAGGACGTCGCCCCGGACGGCGCGCTCAAGGTCGCCGTGGCCAACGGCAAGCTCACCACGGTCGAGGTGACCGACAAGGAGGGCAAGCCGGTGGCCGGCGCCATCGCCCCGGACGGCAGCGGCTGGAAGCCCAGCGCCGCGCTGGCGGTCGGCATGGCGTACAAGGTGAACGCCCAGGCCACCGACGCCGACGGCCTGGTGGCCGCGTCCACCACCACCTTCACCACGCTGACGCCCGCGAAGACCGTCTCCACCAACGACAACATCGCCGACAAGGCCACCTACGGCGTCGGCATGATCGTCTCGGTCGTCTTCAACAAGGACATCAAGAACAAGGACGCGGTCGTCCAGGGCATCACCTTCGAGACCAGCAACGGCACGACGGTCAAGGGCCACTGGTTCGGCTCGCGCCGTCTGGACTTCCGCCCCGAGAAGTACTGGGAGCCGGGCACCAAGGTCACCATCAAGTACCGGCTGAAGAACGTCGAGATCGCCCCGGGCGTCTACGGCGACATCGACAAGGACGAGCCGTTCACCATCGGCCGTTCCCAGGTGTCCGTCGCCGACTCGTCCACCCACCAGATGACGGTGACCAGGGACGGCGCGAGCCACACCGTGCCGGTGACCCTCGGCGACGAGAAGAACCCGTCGTGGAACGGCACCATGGTGATCTCCAGCAAGGAGAAGGTCACCCGGATGAACTCGCAGACCGTCGGCCTCGGCGGCGAGTACGACATCCCGGACGTGCCGCACGCGATGCGGCTGACCACCTCCGGCACCTTCGTGCACGGCAACTACTGGGCGAATCCGTTCGGCAAGACCAACGCCAGCCACGGCTGCATCTCGATGCAGGACGAGAAGGGCGGCAGCGACAGCTCGGTGGCGGGCAAGTTCTTCAACGACTCGATGGTCGGCGACGTCGTGGTCATCAAGAACTCCAAGGAGAAGACCGTCGCCCCCGACAACGGCCTGAGCGGCTGGAACATCGGCTGGGCGAACTGGTAGGCCCTACCCGCCGGTAGACACCGTCGGTCACGGCACGACGACGACCGGTCCGATTCCCGTGCGCGGGGGTCGGACCGGTCGTCTTTTCCTTCCGGATCATGCCCCGGACGGCGCAACCTTTCCGGTGGTCGGCGCGTGTATTGGTCGAACGGTGGGACACGAGGGAGGGAGTCGACGGTGAAGTCGATACGCAGGGCGGTGGCGGCCGGTCTGGTCGGGGGCGCGCTGGTGCTGACCAGCGCCTGCGGCGGTGGCGGCAACGGGGGCGCGGCCAAGGCGGAGCTGGGCGCGGG
>NZ_JBHVIV010000010.1:0-164931 GCF_042799475.1 Kitasatospora sp. NPDC057692
TACTTACGGGGTGCTGGCACTGCTCGTGGTTCTCCTTACGCCTGGATCGTAACAAACCCAGACATCAGGGACTCCACGAAACCCGGAGCAGCTCAGTACCACGTGGCCACGCTCCTCAGTCTGCACGAGTGGTTCGCCGAGAACGACAACCCTGTGCCAGGCGTGCTCATTCTTGACCAGCCCTCGCAGGTGTACTTTCCGCCTGATCACGTTGGCGAAGAGGTGCTGGAGAGCGACGACCGGATCCTTCTTCTGAACATCTTCAAAGCCATTCACCGGACGCTCCGCAGGCTCGACGGGAAGCTGCAAGTCATCGTCATGGAGCACGCAGACCTCGAAGATCCAGCCTTCAGCGACCACGTCGTACACCGGTGGCGCCGGAGCGATGGACAAGCACTTGTACCCGCCGCATGGATTCCGCCCGAGGCCGACTGACGCGCGGTGCAGCAGGTGGCCAGCTCTCATCGACGTGCAACTGATCCGGCCGACAGGCGGGCAGGCGCTCTACAGGGCCACCTGGTCGGCGCCGCCTGGCAGCACCAGCAGCGGCCAGGCGGGTCGGGTGACCAGGTCGGCCAGCCGTTGGCGAACGGGCCCACGTGGTCCTGGACCAGGCCCAGCGCTCGTTCACGTGCCGAGCTGGATGCGGGACTCGGGCTGATCGGCGAGCTGGAGCAACGGGGAAGCGGAGCGATGTGGGTCGGGGCGCTGGAGCTGCTCCCCCTGTTGGCCGCGCGGCCCAGTTCTGGAGACCTGAACGATCAGTCCGCTGGCGGCGCTTCCCCGGGGCTGGCGAGGCAGTCGAAGAGGTGTTGCGCGGCTGCTTGGATCTGGTCGTCCGGGTAGTCCTCGGACATTCTGACCAGTGTCTCGACGAAGATCTCGGTCCTCATCGTGTGGGCCTCCTCCGAGGCGCCGAAGATCGAGCGGCGGAGACAGGCGCCGGGGGCCGCTCCCCTTCGGGGGGCGGCCCGCGGTGTTCGTCGGTGCAGTCGTGTCCGGTGCCGGCGCCGGTGTCAGGGGCGTCCGAGGGCGCGGTGGGTCCATCCGGCGGCCCGCCAGCGGGCGGGGTCGAGGGTGCCGCGGCCGTCGATGACGCGGGGGATGGCGACGCGGGTGGCGAGGTCGGCCGGGTCAATGCGGGTGAATTCGGGCCACTCGGTCAGGTGAAGCAGCAGCTCGGCGCCGTCGGCTGCCTCGATCGGGTGATCGGCGTAGTCGAGATGGGGGTGGGCCTTGCGGGCGTTGTCGAGGGCCTTGGGATCGAAGACGGTGACGGTGGCGCCGGCCTGGTGGAGGGCCTGGGCGACGGCGAGGGCGGGGGAGTCACGGATGTCGTCCGTGTCGGGCTTGAAGGCGGCGCCCCAGACGGTGATCCGCTTGCCCTTGATCACGCCGTCCAGCTGTTCGCGGGCAAGGTCGACCATGCGCTCGCGGCGGCGATTGTTGATCGTGTCGACCTCGCGCAGGAAGGTCAGGGCCTGGTCGGCGCCGAGCTCGCCGGCGCGGGCCATGAAGCCGCGGATGTCCTTGGGTAGGCAGCCGCCGCCAAAGCCGAGGCCGGGCCGCATGCCCCGGCGGCCGATCCGGGCGTCGTGGCCGAGCGCCTCGGCCAGCAGCTGGACGTCGGCGCCGGAGGTCTCGCAGACCTCAGCCATCGCGTTGATGAAGGAGATCTTGGTGGCGAGGTAGGCGTTCGCGGCGGACTTCACCAGCTCGGCGGTGGCCAGGTCGGTGACGATCACCGGCGTGCCGGACTCGATGATCTTGCCGTAGGCCTGGCGGATCACCGCCTCCGCGCGGGTGCCATCCCTGGTGAAGCCGAGGACGATCCGGTCGGGGTGGAGGGTGTCCTCGACCGCGTAGGACTCGCGCAGGAACTCGGGGTTCCAGCAGACCTCGACCTGGTCGCCGGCGGGGGCGAACTCGCGCAGGATGTCGATCACCTGCGGGGCGGTGCCGACCGGGACGGTGCACTTGCCGACGATCACGGCTGGGCCGGTCAGGCGGGGGGCGAGCTGGCGGGCGGCGGCGAAGAGGTGGGTGAGGTCGTAGGCCATCTCGCCGGGCTTCTGCGGGGTGCCGACGCCGATGAAGTGCAGGTCGGCGAAGGCGGCGGTCTCCGCGTAGGAGGTGGTGAACCGCAGCTGCCCGCTGGCGGTGTGCTTGGCCAGGAGCTCGTCCAGGCCGCGCTCGAAGAACGGGGCCCGGCCGGCGTTCAGGGCGGCGACCTTGTCGGGGTCGATGTCCATGCCGAGGACCTCGTGGCCGAGTTCGGCCATCGCGGCGGCGTGGGTCGCGCCGAGGTAGCCGCAGCCGATGACGGTGAGCTTCACGAACGTGTCCTTCCGAGAGGGGCGGGGCCGCCGGACCGGCGCCCGGCCCCCTCTCGAGGACGGGGCGTCAGGCGCCGGGCCGTGCGGCCAGATAGCGGTGGATGCCGTGGTGGATGAACGGTGGGATGGTCAGGACGGGCAGGTGCTCGGGCTCGAAGAACTGGAGCTTGACGCCCTCCGCGAGCGGCAGGGCCTGCTCGTCGCCGTCCCAGGTGCCGGCGAAGAAGGTGATGATCTGGCCGGAGCCGACGCTGTCCTTCGTCTCGAAGAGCTCGGCCAGGTCGTCGACGGCCAGGCCCGCCTCTTCGTCGAGTTCGCGGACGATCGCCGCGGCCGGGGCCTCGCCGGGGTCGCAGCCGCCGCCCAGCAGGCTCCAGTGATCCGGCCAGGCGATGCCTGCGATGTCGTCGCGCAGGTGCAGCAGGAGCTCGCCGCGCCGGTTGGTGATGATCGCGACGGCCCCGCGCGGTTCGGCGGCGGACGGCTCGTCGGGGAGAGTCTGGGAGTCCATTCCCTCACCGTAGTGAGCCGACGGCCCGTCATGCCGCCGTCTCCACCGGCTGGTCGTTGAACCAGGCCGCGGCCATGAGCGACTGCATCCGGGTCCGGTCGAACCGCCTGCTGGGCTTGAGGCCGCCGGCCAGCAGCGGCCGCAGCGAACGGGGGGCCTGGTCGAGAGCGGAGCTGATCTGAGCGGTCGCCCAACCCTCCAGCGGGCCGCTCAGCCAGCTCGGGACCGGGGAGGCGAAGCCGAGCTTGTCCCGGCTGCCCCAGACCTCCCTCGGCAGGCCGAGGGCCTTCGCCGCGTCCCGCAGGATCCGCTTCCCGGCCGCCGGCTCGCCGATCTTGTGCTCGACCGGCAGCCGGTAGCAGAAATCGACCAGGTCCCGGGCTAGGAACGGCGAGCGCCGCTCCAGCGCGTACGCGGAGGCCAGCTTGTCGCTGGTCATGACCAGCGGGCGCCAGGCCGTGGCCAGGTCCGCGAGCGTCAGCCCGCGGGCCAGGTCACCGCCCGCCCGGGCCAGGGCGTCGGCGACGACCTCGCGAAGGCGCCCGTCCGGATCCTGCCCGCGCAGGATGAGCCGGACGATCGCCTCGGCCGGCTCCAGCGGCTCGCCGGCCGGGTGCAGGAGCTTGGAGGCCAGCGGCCGGTAGGCCTCCATCCCGGCGCTCAGCACCGCCTCCGGCCCGAACAGGACGAGCGCGTGGCGGACGTAGCCCATCAAGAACTCGTCCGGCCCCAGCCCGCCGACCACGACCCGGATGCCCCGCTCGGCGACGGCCCGGTAGGCCATGTGCTCGGAGAACGTGGACGCGTTGCCCATTGGGTAGTCCAGCGCGTGCATGATCTCCGGCAGCGCGCGGGCGAAGTCCTGGGCGGTCGGCTCGATCACCACCAGTTCGGCGCCGATGTCCCGGGCGACGACGGCCGCGGTCGCGGACTCGTCCAGGCGGTCCTGGCCGGGGTAGCGGACCGTGACGCAGACCTGCGGGCGCATCAGGTAGGCCAGCACCGACGAGTCGAGCCCGCCCGACAGCAGCAGCGCGAAGTCGGAGCCGGGCACTCGCAGCGGGACGCGGTCGGCCAGCAGGGTGGAGAACCTGGCGAGCGCGGCGCGGTAGTCGCCCTGCCAGGGCTCCAGCCCCTCCAGGGCCCACCAGGTCTGCTGAGCCAGGGAGCCGGTGGCGACGTCGAAGGTCAGCAGGGTGGCCGGGGCGAGGAGCTGGATGCCCTGGAACGGGGTGTCGACGCCGGTCGGTGTCTCGATGCTGAGCATCTCGGGGCGGACGACCAGCGGGGCGGTGCCGTAGCTGGTCAGGGTGGTGACCTCGGAGGCGAACGCGAGGCGGCCGCCGTCCAGGCGCCAGTAGAGCGGCTTCTCGCCGAGCCGGTCCCGCGCAAGGAACAGCCGGCCCTCGCGCGGGTCGTAGACAGCCAGGGCGAACATGCCGTCCAGGGCACCCAGGCAGGCCGGCCCGAGCTTGGCCCAGGCCCGCAGGACCAGGTGGGCGTCGCTCTCGCCGGGCTCCAGCGGGATGCCCCAGGCCGCGGCGACCTGCCGGTAGTTGTAGATCTCGCCGTTGAAGGTCAGGACGACACCGCTGGCCGGGTCCTGGTAGGGGCCCGGCTGGGCGGAGGCGTCGACGATCAGCAGGGTGTTCATGGACAGCACCGCCCGGCCGTCGGCCGAGGTGAGGTGCCGGGTGCCGTCGGGGCCGCGGTGGTGCTGAGCGAGGCCCATCGCGGCCACTGTCGTCTGGTGGCGGGCGGCGTCAGCGCCGGCCAGTCCTGCGATTCCGCACATCTGGTTGTCACCCCCGAGCGTGAATCGGTGAAGGCCCCGCCGGAAGGTCTGTGGTCCGGTCCGGCGGAGGCCCGGGGCATCAGACAATCGCGTCCGGCCGGGCCGGGGGGAGGGCTCGCAGGGGGGCTCACAACTCGCGAAAGCGGTTCACTGCGAGCGGCGGAGGCAATACCCTCGGTGATCCGGCGTCAGGTGCCGGGTGTACGACTTTTCGTGCCCAGTCGCGTACGACTTCCGCGCAGAGCCGCGCGGGACCGATTGAGGGGGACGCTGTGGCGTCGACCACCCGCCGGGCCAAGCCGCCGAACGACGCGCTGGCCCGGATGATCGAAAAGTGTGAGGGAGCCAGCCACAAATCGCTGGCACTGCGGGTGAACCAGCTCGCCCACGAAGCCGGGCTGACCACCACATATACGCATACCTCGGTCGCGAACTGGTGCCGCCGGGGCATGGTCCCCGACTGGCCGGTGCCCAAGCTGTTGGCCCAGGCGATCGGCGAACGGCTCGGCCGGCCTGTGCAGTTGGCGGAGATCGGTATGGCGGATGCGGAGACACCGGACACTGCGGTGGGGTTGGATTTCCCGCGAGACCCCGCCGACGCTGTCCGCGTCGCCACTTCGTTCTGGAGCAGTGTGAACCGCCGCGACTTCCTCACCGGAACGGGCTTCGCCGTCTCCGCGTTCGCCACCCCGGTGACCCGCTGGCTGGTCACCCCCGCCGACGAGGACGTCGCCCGCCGCGGCCGCGGCCGGGTCGGCGCCGCCGACCTCGCCGAACTGCGGGAGGCCGCCGACGACGCCCGCCGGTGGGACTCGAAGTATGGCGGCGGGAACTGGAAGGCCAACTCCGTCACCGCCTGCCTGCAGGAACGCGCGGTGCCGCTGCTGAACGGCTCGTTCAGCGACTACGTGGGCCGCGAGCTGTTCTCGGTGACCGCCGAGCTGTCCCGCCTGGCCGGCTGGACCGCGTTCGACGTCGGACAGCACGACGCCGCCCAGCGGCACTTCATCCAGGCCCTCCGCCTCGCGCGGGCCGGCGGCGACGTCGAGCTCGGCTGCTATGTGCTCACCACGATGGCGATGCAGACCCTGCTGAGGGGCTTCGCCAGCGAGGCCATCGATATGACCCAGGGTGCCTTCCAGCGGGCCAAGGGCGAGGCCGCCCCCAGGGTGCTGGCCTTCACCAAGCTCATCGAGGCCCGGGCCCACGCCCGCGACAACAACGCCAAGGCCGCCTCGGCCGCGCTGGCCGCCTCCGAGAGCCTGCTCGGCCAGGCCCGCGACGGCGTCGGGGAACCGGCGTGGATCGACTTCTACCACCACGCCCGGCTCTCCGCGGACGCCGCCGAGATCTTCCGCGACCTGAAGAAACCGAAAGAAGCCCTCGCCTGGAACGCACAGGCCACGACGATGCAGTCGGGCGTGTTCACCCGCTCAGTCGGCATGCGTCTGGCCATCGTCGGGACCGCTCACCTCCAGGGCCGCGACCTCGACCAGGGCCTGCGGTTCGGTCACCAGGCCGTGGACATCCTCGCCCGAGTCCAATCCAGTCGAGCCCTGGACTACGTCCGCGAGTTCAACTCCGCCCTCACCCCCTGGCGCCGCGAGCCGCTGGTCGTCGACTTCCTCCACCGTGCCCGTAAAGAGCTCAGCATCGCGGCCTGAACGAGGGTGTTCGCACCGAATCCGGTTCGGACACCCTCGCGAGCGGGCGTGGTCACCGAAAGCGCAGCGAGTCTGTGGGATCCGGTTCGTGCTCATCGAAAGCGTCCAGCGCATCGGCAGACTGACCAGCGACGGCCGACCGTGTCCGCCCCGCTCCAGGAGTTCGTCCCCGCCCCGTTCCCGCTGCTGGTGCCGACCCTGCCGCCGGCCAACCCGCACGGCCTGCGCTGGCTCGCCGGCCTGCACCCGGACCCCGCCTCCTGCCTGGACGCCGGGGCGGGCGGACGTCTGGCCGGGATCCCGTACGGGCGGGTGTGGGCGCTGTGGGTGACCGCGACTATCGGCTACCGGCTGCTGCACGTGCTGGCCGAGCACGGGCCCGTCCTGCACACCTACTCCACCGGGACGGTGTCCTTCCTGACCCGCCCGGACCGGTGGGTGCAGGTGCCACCCGAGGTGGGCGAACTGCTCACCAAGGGGGTGCTGCCGTGTCCGGCACCGGGCCGTGCGTTGCCCGTGCGCAGGCCGGCGCCCTCCGTCGTGCGCAGGAGTCCCGGCGGGATGGAAGTCGCCGCGCGGGCCCGGGCCGCCGACATGGTGCCGTACTGGATGGTGGAGCCGGACGGCAGTGGTGGCCGGTGGGACGCGCCCGCGCTCCTGGCCGCCGTGTGCGACGAGTATGCCTTCCTGTGGGGTCTGCCCGACGACGAGCGGACCGACGCCGGGCCCGTGGCGGTCTCAGCCCCGGACGCGGATGCCTTCGCGCGGTTCCACACAGCCGCGCGAAGAGCCTGAGACTCCCCGGGGTGCTGTCGGCGGGGGCCGCCGGCACCCCGGGGTTCACCTTCCACCGCGCTCGGGGCGGGTGGAAGGGCCGCCCGCCTGGTGGATGCGGCCGTGCGGATCGCCGGCTGGGCCTGGGACAAGCACCGGTTGAAGGGCCTGTTCGGCCTGGACGCGCTGCTGACCGCCGACGGCGAGGTGTACCTCAACGAAATCAACTGCCGCAACCAGGGCACGACCGAGGTCTCCGCCGTCAACCAGCAGCTTCGCGGCCTGCCGCCGTTCTGGATCGCCCACCTGACCGCGATGCTCGACCACTCGGTCTCCTGGTTGCCGAACCCCGACGACTTCAACGCGGCCACCGTCGACCTCGCGGCCGGACCCGCGCCGGGGCCGTACTGCCTCACCGGCCAGATCGTCAACTAGGGACGCGCCCTCCGCCTCTTCCGGGGCCTGGCCGCCACCGACGGCGAACCCATGACCCTGCGGGAGGAACGCGGCTTCGGGCAGGCCAGTCTCTCCACCGTCCGCGGCCCGATCTGGCGGATCACCCCGCTGCCCTGGACCGACAGCCGCCTGCCGCTCGCCGTCACCGGCCGCAAGAACCCCCCGACCGAGCAGCCCACCGTCCTCATCGAGGAGATGGACCCCTGCCACCTCGCCCCCGTCATGCGCTCCACCGGCCATCACCTCCGCCAGTTCACCCTCACCGGCGTCGAGATCGAACACATCGCCCAAGCCGACGCGCGCTCCGCCCACGGCTTCCCCGGGGCAAGCTAGAACACCCCAACCCACCGACTCCTCCCAGCCGTTGAGTCGGGAGACCGCTGGAATTCCCCAGCACACCGCCATCCCCACCGAGGAGAACCAACCCATGAGCACCACCGAAGCGACGACGCCCACGCCGTTCAGCAGGATCAAGGTCCGCGTCACCGGCCTGGTCTTCTGCGGCAACGACGTCGCGCTGCTGCGACGGAACCGGGCCGACTCCGTGCACTACACCACCATCGGCGGAAACGTGCACGACGGCGAGGACTACCGCGAGGCCGTGCGCCGCGAACTCGACGAGGAACTCGGCCTCGGACGCGACCTGGCGTCCACCGAGCCGGAGCTGATCTGGATGGCGGACGCCAGGATCAGCCGGCCCGGCCCGGCCCGACCCCGCCGCCCCGCAAGTTCCACCTGATCTACCGACTCCACGTCACCCCCGAGATCCGCGCCCGCCTCGCCACCCAAGAGCTCGACGAACTCCCCGACGGCAGCCACGAGATCGGCACCATCGAGTGGCACGACTACCGCAAGGTCGACGACCTGCCGCTCTTCCCGCCGATCGGCAAGCAGATCGCCGAGCTCGACAACCCCACCGCACCGGTCCGCAGCTTCGAGCTGGAACCGATCACCGACGAGAACTACACCTGGATCTGACACCGGCCAGCCCGCAGGCCCTACGCCCACGACCCTCCGAAGGGCCCACGTTCCCGCCTCGCGGCAGGGGATCGGTGGCAGCGCCAGGCGACCACCCGCCGGTGCCGCTGGGCATCTCGACGATGCCGACGGCCCACGGCGTCTTGATACGCCCCTCGGCCAGTGCCCGCACGCGGTCTACCGGGTGCGGCTGCGCCGTGCTTCGGGAGTCGACAGCCGCCGGGCCGCGGGCACGGATGTCCGTGCGGCGCCGGCGAGGCTGCCCGAATCCCGGCCCTTGGGTGGGCCCGGGGTCGTGGAGGTGGCGCGGGCGGCTGTCGTGATCACTGCGGTTGGCGCGGCCTCGCCGGTGTCCGGCAGAGTGAGGGCGTTGGCGGTGGCGCGTACGAGCCGGGCCCCGATCTGTGAGGCCGGCGCCTGCTCCCAGGCCCGGTCGCGCATGAGGCGGGCAAGGCGGTCGGCGACGGGAATGCCGTCGCCCTCCATCCTGGCCATACGCAGGGCGAGCAGGGGCCACTGGCGGGAGGCCGCCAACAGCGCGGCTTCGTGTTGCCGGCCAAGCAGGGCGGCCTGGACCAGCCGCACAAAGCGCTGGTTCTCCGTCATCGAGACACCGAGCTGGGCGAGTGCGCGGGCCCGGTCGCTGAGGTCGAGGTCCTTCGGGACGTCGAGCCCGGCCGTCAGCGGACCGTAGGAGCGGGCCGCGTCCGGGCTCAGCGCCGTGCACGGCCGTTTCCCTGCCTCGACAGCGCCGACGACGGCCCGGTCGACGCCGACACCTTCCTCATGTGCGGCCAGCAGGATCTCGCGCACGTCGGCGCCGCGCTCGTCCAGATCCTTCATCGCGAGGGCGATCCGTGGCCAGGTGGGAGAGGAGAGGACGGCCTCGCGTACCGGCCCGGCAGGCATGGTCTCGCGCAGCAGTCGGGCCCACTCCCCGGTTCCGTCCTGGGCAATGTGCGGGGTGCTCGCCCGGATGGCATCGCGGACCGCGACGGCGACCTCGCCGACCCGGGGAAGGAAGTCCTGGAGATCGACACCGGCCAGGCGCAGCGCGACGAGCTGCTGGGCCAGCTCCGGCGAGTCGGCTCCGGCCATCAGAGCGGTGGCGATATCGGCCGGGACGAGGGCCTTGAGGTCGCCGGCCGCTTCGGCGGTGGCCTGGTCGGCAGGCGGGTAGGGCCGCTCCGATCCGGTCTTCCTCTGGGCTGCGCGCCGCACGGCGTCGGCGATGGCGAGGATGAGGCGCACCGCCATCGCGGAGGTCTGCACCGCCTCGGCGGTGGCCTCGGTGAAGGGTTCGCCTTGCTGGGGCAGTGCGTCCATATGATTCTCCTTCGTTTCAGCGGGTCCGCTTGGGGCCGTCAGCGCCCACGGCGCGCCGAGGGAGAGTTCCGGTTGCGGGCTCCAGCCGGGGCGTCGCGCGGGCGGGGTCCATGCCGGTCGCCCCTCGTCCTGATGGCGAGGCCTGTCGGGTGGCTGCCCGCATCCAGCCGTCGAGTCGCCAACAGAGGACTTCGGCGACCGAGTGTGCGGAGGTGAGCTCGCGGCTGCTCGCCACCCGGGTCAGCATCTGTGCCGGGTCGTGGCCGCGCTGCTGGAGGGAGACCAGGCGTCGGCGAAGCGCAGGCCACGCCGGGTCGGTCAGCAGGTCGCGGGCGTGTCGGGGCAAAGCCTGTTGGACCGTTGCGGCCATGGTCCGGCTCCCGAGGGACCGCTTCTGTGCGTTGTCCGACCCGCCCCCGGACCGGTGGGCGAGGGCGCCCGTACAGATCTCGACGGCCTGCCGCGCTCCGAGTTCGGCACGTGCGGCCGCTTCGGCCTGCGCCGAATGCCCGTGGCCGGCATGCCAGCGCTGCGCGGCGTCGACGGCCAGGACCAGGGCGGTGAGGAGCGAGAGAAAGGCCGCGGTGTCGTTACGGCCGGCCAGAGCGCCGGCGTCGGCGAGTGCCTGTGAAGCGGCCCGGAAGCAACGCCGCGCCTCGCCGCCGGGGTCACGGCCCCCTGGCGCTCGTGCAGCCCGCTCGAACTCATCGGCGGCTCGGCGGACCTCCTCACACACGACGGCGGGTGCTGCCCCCGCGGTGGCCGCCAGTAGATCGCCGAGCGCGCCGACATCGCCGGCACCCGCTCGGGGCCCCGCGGCACGGAGCGCCTCGGTTGCGTCCCGGATCATGACCTCGGCTGCCCGCAGGGCGGCGTCTGCGGCGGGCGGCGGGGACGGTGCGCCGTGCCACCGTTCGCGGATCCTGGGCAGGGACAGGTCGACGGCCAGGGCTGACCCGCCGTACCACACAGGGCGGTCCTGGGCGTTGCGGTCGCCGGGAAGCGCGACGGCGTAGCCCGTCACCACCCCGCCGAGATCTGTCCGCTGCTGCACCCGCACCCCGGCGCTCTCCAGACGCTCGAAGAACACCTCCTGGGACCCGGCGGCGGATGCCGTCTGCCGCACGATTCGCTGCAGCGTGCGTCGAACCGGCTCCGCGCGTTCCAGCCGACGAGCCTTCGCCAGTTCCCCGGCGGTGGCCCACCGACGCGCGGTCCGGTCGCCGGAGACCAGCCGGGTCAGCCCGAAGCGCACCTCGAAGTGCCGTGCGCACTGCTGCATGCGCACAAAATCCTGCCGCAGACGAGGGAGACGGCCGTCCTCGCGGACGGCGGTCGCCGCGATGTGGATGTGATCGGCTGCGTGGCGCACCGCCACCCACCGGCATGCCCGCCGGTCCCCGAGCGGGGCGATACCTGCGGTGTGCATCATCTCCCGAGCGACCTCGGCCCACTCGGCGTCGGACAGCACGCGGTCGCAGGGGGCGTTGCGTACGGCCACGTGGTAGACGTGGCGTGAAGGGGCGCCACCGTCCAGCGCTGCGACCGGGGCGTCGAGGAGCAGCGCCAGGTCCCCCGTGGTCCAGCCGGCTGAGGCCGCGCAGTGGACGACGCCGGGCGCCCACGCCGCCACCAGGTGGGCGTCCTCGTGCTCGTCGTGGCGCCCGGGCCCGAAGAGATAGGCGAGTAGGCCGACGGTGTCGTCACCGTACCGGGCGCGCTTGGGCATCACGACCGATCGGCCCGCTCGCGCATCAACTGCAAGGTCGCAGTGTCCACCCGCGCCACTGCGTCGGCGATCAGCGCGGCTACACCGCCTGCCGACCCTTCGTCCCACTGCACAGCCACGCGGGCCAGCTCGGCGCGTGCCGTGATCAGCTCCCTCAACGCATTCCGGGAGCCCGTACCGGGGACGAGTTGTTCGCGGGCCACCATGACGGCCACCTGTGACGCCCACGCGCCGGTTGCCATACCGTCCCGCGCCGCAGCCGTTTGCACGATCTCCAGCTCCGCGTCGCTGAAGGCGAGGTTGACCCGCCGGGCGCGCGGAGTCGTCCGGCTCCGCCCCCGGCGGCTGAGCTGCTCCGGCGGCATGGCCCTCCTGGTCGTGCTGCATTTGGTCGGCTGAGCGGGCCGGGAAGGCGGCCGCGGACGTGCCGCGACGATGACTCTATGTTGCACAGGGATAGCATCCCGTCACATGACCTCGCCACACGACACCTTCATGCGGAAGGTCCACGAGAATCTGGGCGCCCGCACCGCCGCCGTCGAACCGCTTGCCGCCGTCCTGGCCGAACGGCAGCGCCTCGTCGCGCTCCTCTCGGCCACCGACGAGCCGTACAGCAAGGCCTACGGCCAAGCCGTCGACGGAGGCTGGAGCCCGGACGAGCTGGCCAAGCTCGGGGCCGTCGAGCCCGCGCGCCGTCCGCGAGGCCGACCTCGTTCTGCGGCATCGAGGCGACCCGCCGGAGCGCTGCCGGGACAGGCGGCTCCAGCGGGCGGTCCAGCGGCTTCCGGCAACCAGCTCTCGGAGTGATGCTGCTCCGCGCCTTGCCGTTGGGAATCTGTACGTTCCACGGTGGCTGCGGCCCGTGCCAGGCTTCGCAGCCGCGGTGGTTGTCGGGGCATGCATGCCGCTCCCGGCGGTCGTCGTCTCCGGAGGGGCGGCCGCCAGGGCCGACGGGCGCCCGCTCCGTCAAACCGCGCTGGTCGACGGGCCGGATGATGCCTGTGGTGCGACCGCCTTCTCCGGGCCCGCTGCGCCCTTGTTCTCCGCCTTGGCCCGCCTGCTGTCGCGGGCGTGGAGCGGGAAGTCCTGGAGGGGGTCCACCAGTGAATGGGTGTAGCAAGTTAGTGCGAAATGTAACGTTGTGTCGAAAAATGCCTACCCGGGGTCGAGCGCTTTTCTGTCCGGGCCGCACCGTGGGCGCGGCATGGTCGGCCGCAGGCTGAACCCCCTGTCGGCGTGGTCGAACGACGGTACCGGTCCGGGATCGCCCCGGGCGGTCGGGCGGCGGGAGGCTCGGCCAGACTGGGGGGATGAGTGAGCGATCTTTGAGTGCGGGTGCGAATGTTCCGGTCGGGGTGGGCGGGGTGTGGGTGGAGGTCGGCTGGCCGGGTGGGGGAGGGGGGCCGGATGTGGATGCGTCGGCGGTGTTGGTGGGGGCGAACGGGCGGGTTCGGGGGGACGGGGACTTCGTGTTCTACAACCAGCCGCGGCATACGTCGGGGGCCGTGGTGCACCGGGGGAGGACGAGTGGGGCGGCGGGGGCGGTGGTGGAGCGGATCGAGGTGGACCTGGCGGGGGTGGAGCCGGGGGTGGAGAAGGTCGTGCTGGTGGCGTCGGTGGACGGTGGGGTGTTCGGGCAGGTGCGGGGGCTGGGGTTGAGGGTGGTCGATGCCGCGACGGGGGGTGAGCTGGCGCGGTTCGAGCCGGCGGCCGGGGAGGAGACCGTGCTCATCGGCGGGGAGCTGTACCGACGGGGCGGGCAGTGGCGGTTCCGGGCGGTCGGGCAGGGGTACGCCTCGGGGCTGGCCGGGTTGGCCACCGATTTCGGGGTCGTCGTGGAGGAGCCGGGCGATGGGGAGGAGACCAAGCTGCCGGCCGAGATGCGGGAGCGGTTGTCGCTGCGCAAGCGGCAGGTGGCGGTGAGTCTGGAGAAGCACGGGGCGGCGGGGCTCGTCGCGCGGGTGGTCCTGGTGCTGGACGCGTCGGGGTCGATGACGGCGCTGTACGCCCGGGGTGCGGTGGCCGACGTGGTGGAGCGGATGGTCGCGGTGGCGGCGCAGCTCGACGACGACGGGGCCATGCAGGCGTGGACGTTCGCGTCGAATCCGGCGCGGCTGCCGGATCTGCGGGTGGGGGAGCTGCCCGGGTGGTTGCGGCACGTCAAGGTCGGGCAGCTGGGCGGGCTGTTCGGCCGTCGGACGCGGCGGGCGGCGCTGCCCGACGGGGAGGTGGACATGAAGGCGGTCGGGGTCGGCAACGAGGAGCAGAAGGTCATCGCCGAGGTCCGGGCGTTCGTGCGGGCGCATCCGGCCGCGGTGCCGACGCTGGTGCTGTTCTTCTCCGACGGTGGCGTCTACCGCAACGCGGACATCGAGCGGGAGCTGCGGGAGGCCGTGGAGGAGCCGGTCTTCTGGCAGTTCGTCGGGTTGGGGCGAGCGGACTACGGGGTGCTGCAGCGGTTCGACGAGCTGCCGGGGCGGCGGGTGGACAACGTGGGGTTCTTCGCGGTCGACGACATCGGCACGCTTCCCGATCAGGAGCTGTACGACCGGCTGCTGTCGCAGTTCCCGCGCTGGGTCACGGCTGCCCGGCGGGCGGGCATTCTGCGGTAGCGGTGAGGGGCGGGACGGGCGAGTCGGTGAGGGGCGGGACGGCTGTGGGGGCGAGCCAGCCGAGGGCCTCCAGCGCCGTCTGGATGCCGGCCGCGCCGGGTGCGTCGGGCCGGTGCACGCCGGTGTCCCCGGCGAGGGCGGTGAGCAGCGCGGGTTCGGCGCCGCCGACCACCACCGCGTGGGTGCCGAGCCGGTAGAGCGAGAGGTCGTTGAGGGAGTCGCCGGCGACCAGGACGTCCTCCGGTCGCCAGCCGAGCTTACCGGCCAGCGCGCGGACGGCGTTGCCCTTGGAGGCCTCCGGCGGCAGGACGTCGAAGAAGCGGCCGCCGGAGTACACCCAGGCGCAGCCGAGCGCCTCGACGGCGGCGGTGAGCTCCCCGGTGAGGTGGTGCGGCGCCAGGCGGTAGGAGCAGCGGCCGTCCTGGACGACGTCCTGCTGGTAGACGAGGGCCGGGAAGCGGAGCAGTGCGGCGCGCACCTGGCCCGCTCCCGGCCAGCCGGTGCGCAGCTGCTCCTGGAGGGAGTCCACGGGGGTGAAGTCGGTGCCGTCGACGACGGTGGCGCCGACGTCGGCGATGATCCACCGCGGTCGCGGGACGAGCGGGTCGGCCAGGACCTCGCGGACGGAGGCGAGGCTCCGGCCGGTGGCGAAGACCGGTACCAGCTCGGGGTGGCGGACCAGGGCGTCCCGTAGCCGTCGCCGCTGGCCGGGGCTTCCGCCGAGCAGGGTGCCGTCCAGATCGGTGACCAGAATCCTCGACATCGGGGAGGACGGTAGCACGCTCACGGGCCGTGGTGAAGTGTTCACCTCAGGTGCGGGGCGGGTCGCCTGACGCCGGGGCGGCGGACGGTCAGGACGGAGCGGCGGCCCGGTCGGACGCGCTGCGCAGGACGCAGAACTCGTTGCCCTCGGGGTCGGCGAGCACCGCCCAGCCGGTGCCGTCGGGGTTGCGGCGGTCGGCGACGAGGGTGGCGCCGAGGCCCAGCAGCCGCTCCACCTCCGGATCGCGCGCGCCGTCCGGGCGCAGGCAGAGGTGGAGCCGGTTCTTGACCGTCTTGGGTTCGGGCACCTGGTTGAAGTACAGGACCGGGCCCTCCGCGAGCAGCACCTGCACCTCGGGGTCGCCCGGCCGGTCCTCCGGATGCAGCGGACGGCCGGTCACCTGGCTCCAGAACCGGGCCAGCTGATAGGCGTCCGCACAGTCGATCGCCACGTTCTGCACTACCGAGACCATGGGCCGAGCCTTCCCGAAATCCGCCCCGAACGCCAGCCGGTCGCCCGCCGCCCGGGCCGCCTGCCGGGCCGCCTCCCGGGCCGCCGGGGCCCGGCGCTCTACACTGGCGCCCCGCCGGACCGTCCGGAACAGCGGCCCCCGCCCGTCCCCCCGCAGAGGAGCCCGTCGGTGCACTCCTGGCTCTCCGAACGCCGCCGGGCGGCCCTGAGCACGGCGGTCGCGGTCGGCACGGCGGTGCTGCTCGCCCTCGTCCTCGCGCTCGTCGAGGGCCCGTCGCCGGTCTCCGGGGCGGACGTGGCCGTCCTGCTGCTGTTCGTCTACCTCGCGGTCTACCTCGCCGTCACCCTGGTGGCCTTCTCGACCGCCCCGCCCGAGCGGATCCGCGACTGGGCCCGGCGCGCCGAGCGCGGCACCGTGCTCCAGCGCTACGTCCTCGGCAGCGCCCCCGGGCCGGGGGTGTCGCTCTTCGTTGCGGCCGCCGCCATGGTGGTGTCGCTGGTCTGGCGCCCCGGCCACTTCGGCTCCGCCCTGCCCGAGGCCGTCCGGGTGATGATCGCGCTGGCCCTGGTCGCCGATGCCTGGATCTGCGTGCTGGTCTCCTTCGCGGTCGCCTTCCACGCCGACAACCTGGTGGAGGACGAGCAGGCCCTGGCGTTCTCCGGGCCCGACCCCGCGCTCTGGGGCGACTACCTGTACTTCGCCGTGGCGGTCATGACGACCTTCGGCACCACCGACGTCGAGGTGCGGTCGCGGGAGATGCGGCGGACGGTGGCGGTCAACTCCGTCATCGCCTTCGGCTTCAACACGGTGACGGTGGCCAGCCTGGTGTCCGCCCTCACGTAGCGGTCCGTCGCTCAACGGGCGGTGAGCCGCCAGCCCGCGTGGTAGGGGTCGTGGACCAGCAGCAGGCAGCCCGGTACGGGCTCCAGGTCGCGCGCCGGGTCGCCGGGGTAGGCGGTCGCGGCGTCACGCGGGCCGTCGGCGCTCCACAGGGAAGCGGTGAGCCGCCTGCCGCGCCGGCCCAGGTGGCGGAAGCGTCGCCGGTCGCGGACGGCGAGCCGCGCGCGGTCGCCGGTCCAGCGGACCACCTCGCTGCCGTGGCCGGTCAGGCGGTCGGACACGGTGCGCACCCCGTCGAAGGGGGTCACCTCCAGGGTCCAGCCGCCCAACGCGTTCACCGAGATCACCTCGGGGTACGGGGCGGCGCCGATCAGGAGCGAGCCGCACCACTCCTCCTCCGCGTGGTGGCCCGCGACGCGTCCGCCCGGGGCCTCGACGGCGAGCCACCGGCGCTCCTCGGCCGGGTGCCGGACCTGCAGTACGGCGGGTGGGCCCTCGTAGCAGAGCAGTGCGCGGCCCGAGCCCTCGGCCCGGTCGACCAGCAGGCGTTCCGGCCGGTCCGGCCGCAGGGTCATCCGCCAGGCACTGTCGCAGTCCTTGACGTGCAGGCGGAGGCGGCCGAGGGCGGCGTCCTTCCGGCCGCCCCAGAGCGGGACGGAGACGGGGCGCTCGTCGGTGTAGACCCGGTGCGAGGCGAGGTAGCGGCCGTCCTCGCTCAGCACCTCGACGCGGCAGGTGCCGGCCGCGAGGGTCATCTCCAGCACGGCGGGCCGTCCCGGATCCGGGCGGTCGAACAGTTCGGCGGAGTTCCCGAATCCGTTGCGGACCAGCGCCGTCGAGGACGGGAGGTCGGCGGGCTCGACCGTGAAGGACCAGTCCCGGCCGTGTTCGACGACCACGAACTGCGGTCCGTCCAGGGCGAATCCGTTCCGGTTCGTGGTGCTCAGGACGAAGTCGAAAGTGTCGGCCACCACCACCGGTGGCGCGTCCGGACCGTCGGGGTAGTGGACCACCCGCAAGGCGCCGGCCTCGTCACGGGTCTGGGTCACCACCGCCCGGGCGGCCCCGCCCCGGTACTCCAGCAGCCGCGGTCCGCTGCCCGTCGCCCCCGTGCCCAACTCGACCGTGTCGCCGGGACCGTGCACCGTCAGCGTCCAGTGCTGCGAGGCGTCGACGGTGATCCGCCGCATCGCCCGCTGCCGCTCCGGGGACAGCAGGACGGTGGTGCGGCCGTGGCCGTAGAGGGTGGGGTGCCCCGGCTCCGTCGCTCCGTCGCGCTCGCGGAGGTTGATCCACTTCCCCGGCGCGGTCTCCGCCGTCACCAGCACCACCCGGGCCGGCTCCGGGTACTCCAGTTCCACCTCGGTCCGCCCCCGTCCCGACACGACCCGACCGCTCACCGGCGTCACCCCCCGGCGCAGTCTTCCGGCTCCCGTCCCACCCGCACCACCCCGTGGACGTCACAACCCCGCGACAGCCCGGCGGGAGGGGTCGGGCGCGCCTCGGGTGTCGGACCGCTCCGCTACAGTCCGGGCCATGACCGGAGATCTTCGGGGCGGCGGCGAGCGGCAGGCCGAACAGCCCACGACGGAAGAGCAGTTGGCGGACCCCCGGTTCCTGGTGACCGCCGATCCGCACGAGGCGGTGCTGCGGCTCGCCACGGCCTCGGGACCGGCCGCCCGGCTGGCGGCGGCCGTGTACCGGGCGTCGGCGCGGCTGCACGGGGAGGCCGGCGCCGCCACCCGCCGGCAGCTCCTGGCGCTGGACGCGGCCCGCTTCGGGGACCCGGCGCTCGCCGGGCGGCTGGCCGCGGTGAGCCTCGCGCAGGTGCCGGACGAGCGGTGGCGGGTCGACTGGGCCACCGGCTCGGGCGTCCACCACGCCTTCCGCGGTACCGCCGACGGTTCCTGGCCGCCGCCGCTGGTGGACCTCGACGGCCGGCCGGCCGTCATCACCCGGGGCGAGGACGGCGCGCTGCTGCTGTGCGACCCGGCCACCGGCGAGCCGCTGCTCCGGCCGCCCGCCGCCGGCGCCGCGCCCGGGGAGGAGTGCGCCGTGGTGCTCGACGGCCTGCCGCTGACCGTGCGGTGCGAGAGGGGCGCCCCGCCGCGGCTGTTCGACGCCGCGACGGGCGAACCGCTGGGTGCCCTGGAAGGCGAGGACGGGGAGGACGGGGAGGACGGCGAGGACGGGGAGTTTGCCGGACCCGGGCCGACGCCGTCCGCCGTCGCGGCGCTCACCCGCGACGGCCGGCCGCATGTGCTGGGCGACGACGGGGACGGATTCGCCCTCTGGGATCTGACGACCCTCGAACTCGCGGGCCGCATCGTGGTGTTCGAGGAGGACGACCTCCAGGCCTGGGCGGTGACGGAGCTCGACGGGCGCCCGCACGCCGTCGTGGGAAGCTTCCGTGGCGCCGTCGGACTCTGGGACCTCCACGCCGGCGAGCGCGTCGCCGAGGGGCGCTCCGAGGACGCGGACCTCTGGACGGCGGTGCTCGCCCCGATCGGCGGACGCCCCCATGTGCTCACCGTCGGGAGCAACCCCTACGTCGGCGAGCCGCTGGAGGCCGCCGAGCTGTGGAGCCTCGATCCGCTGCGGCGGCTGGACCGACTGCCGCTCGGCTGGGGCGAGTTGACGACGGCCACCGCCCGCGGCCGGTGCTGGGTGCTCACCGGGGGCGGCCGGGCCTGGGAGCTGTCGGACGCCGCGCCGGCCGGGCGCCGGACGCCGGGCCACCGGGCGCGCGTCAGAGCGGTCGCGAGCACGGTGCTCGACGGGCGCGACATCGTGGTGAGCGGTGGTGACGACGAGGTGCTGCGGCTGTGGGACCTCGCCACCGGCGAGCCGGTCGGCCCGCCGCGGGCCACCGCACCGTACGAGGACGAGTGGGAGGGCGTGAGCGGGGTGCGGACCGCCGTCGTGGACGGCCGCGCGTACGCCGTCGCGACGCACGAAGACGCGTACGAGGACACGGCCGAGCGCGTCTGGGACCTCGCGGTCGGCGCGGAGGCCGCCCCGGAGATCGCCCGGCGGATCGTGGAGCAGGCCGCGGGCGGGGCCCCCGCGGTGGCGGCGCCGGAGCCCGAGGGGGTGACCGCGACGGCCGTCGGAACCCTCGACGGGCGCCCCGTCGCGGTGGTCGCGGTGCGCCGCCGCGTGCAGGTGTGGGACCTCTCCGGCGAACCGTTCGTGAGCGGTGAACTCGCCTTCCCGGAGCCCGTCACCGCACTGGCGCTGACGTCCGACGGCCGTCTTCTGGCGGGGTTCGGCGAGGATGTCGCGGTCCTTTCCCGCCGTTGACGCGGAAGCGGACGAACCGTCAGCACACAGCACACCAGAACGTCTGATCTGCTGTCAAAGTTCCTGGTTCCGCTGCGAACTTGTGTGAAGTCCCTTTAAGATCCCGTTAACCATGGCGGCTTTCAGTCACACGCGAAGTCTTCGCGGGGTCCCGGCTGGAGGCCCAACGTCACTATGAGAGCAGGGATGACAACGACACGTGATCAGGACCCCGGTGCCGTTCGCGGCCCGGAGTTGCGTCGACCGGTCCTGCCCGGCCGGCGCACCGTGGGGGGCGCCGCGGCGCTGCTCCTCGGAATCGGGGCGTGCTCGCTGGTGGCCGCCCCGGCCGCCTTCCCGGCCGCGGCCGACGGCACGGTGACGGTCCGCGTCGTGCGGGCCGTCGACACCGACGGCCTCTGGACGCCCGGGCTGGAGCCCGGGATGGCCGGCGTCAAGGTGACCCTCACCGACGACACGGGCGCCGGGATCGAGGGCACCACGGCGGCGGACGGCACGGTCACGCTGACGCCGGGCAGCAAGCTCACCGGCGGCAAGTACCGTGTTCAGGTGGTGAACCCGAAGCCGGGCACGCTGTACCCGGCCTTCGCCTCCCGCGAGGGCCTGGCCGGCACGCCCAACCACCTCAGCAGCAACGAGGAGTTCGTCGACGTCTCCGGCGGCAAGAACGCGGCGGTGCTCACCGGGCTCTGGTACCCCGGCGACTACTGCCAGAAGAACGCCACGCTGGTGACGACCTGCCAGGCGGCCTCGCGCGAGGACGGGACCCAGCGCACGCTGGTCTCCTTCCCGCACAACGCGCGCGGCCAGGACGGCACGGACGCCAAGGCGACCAACATCGCCACCAACGCGGAGACCGGCACGCTGTACGGCATCGCGTGGAACAAGGCCGACCGGCGGGTGTTCTCCTCGGCGGTCGCCAAGCGCGCGACGGACTACGGTCCCGGCGGCGCGGGCGGGATCTACGTGACGGACGTCGCGTCGAAGCAGACCTCGCTGTTCACCACGGTCCCGAACGCCGGTTCCACCGCCCACGGCGGCGGCACCGACGACGGGTTCATCGCGGTGCCGGGCAAGGAGAGCCTCGGCGGCATCAAGGTCACCGACGACGGCCAGGACCTCTTCGTCGTCAACCTGAACGACCGCAAGCTCTACCGCTACAACGCCACCGTGCCGACGGCGTCCGCGCCGAAGGCCGTCTACCCGATCCCCGACCCGGGCTGCCCCGCGGCCGGGGACTGGCGTCCGTTCGGTCTCGGCCTCCAGGACGGCACCGGCTTCCTCGGCGGCGTCTGCTCGGGCGAGTCGACCGGCAAGGCGTCCGACCTGAAGGCGGTGGTGCTGCCGTTCGACCTGGCCACCGGCGCCTTCTCGGCGGCGATCCTGAACCAGCCGCTGGACTACCCGCGCCAGTCGACCGTCGGTGGGGGCCCCTGCGACGGGGCGGCCTGGTTCCCGTGGACCGGCACCTGGCCGACCTCGCAGAACGGCAACGCCTGCGGCACCAGCCTGCTCGCCCAGCCCGAACCCGAGCTGGGCGAGATCGCGTTCGAGACCGACGGCTCGATGCTGCTGGCCTTCCGCGACCGCTTCGCCGACCGCGCGCCGGACGGTGTCCCGTACTCCGCCGTCATGTCGGGAGGTGACCTGAACAAGGCCTGCCCCGCCAACGGCGGCTACGTGATGGACACCAACAACGGATGCGGACTGTCCCCCCGGGGCACCCGCTTCTTCGACACCAGCTGGGGCGGTCACCGCAACACGGCGTTCGCGGGCATCGCGAACTCGAAGGTCGAGAACACCATCGCGACCTCCGCGTTCGACCCGAACCACCAAGCCCTCGGGTACGGTACGTCGTTCCTCCAGCGGAACGGCCAGCAGGACCCGAAGTTCGGGTTCCGGCTGACCCCGCCCGGCGGTCCCGACCCGTTCGGCAAGGGCGCCTCGATGGGCGACCTGGAGGTGCTCTGCGACCAGGCCCCGCTCCAGATCGGCAACCGGGTCTGGTACGACCCCGAGCGCAGCGGTATCCAGCGCCCGGGTCAGAAGCCGGTGCCCGGAGCGACGGTCAACCTCTACGACGAGACGGGGAAGCTCGTCGGCACCACCAAGACGACCGATCGCGGTGAGTACTACTTCGACGACACCAACGTCACGGGCGGCCTCAAGCCGCGCACGAAGTACACCGTCCGGCTCGACAACCCCGCCGACTACGCCAAGGGCGGCCCCCTCTACCAGTGGGTGCCGACCGGCGCGGACGTCGGCGACAACGCCTTCATCAACTCGAAGGGTGTCGTCCCGGCGGGCGGGCAGTACGCCGAGCGCGCGCTGACCACCGGCGGTCCGGGCGAGAACGACCACACCTTCGACTTCGGGTTCCGCCAGCAGGAGGGCGCGCTGCGTCTGGTCAAGCACGACCAGGACGGCAAGCCGCTGGCGGGCGCGAAGTTCCAGCTCTGGAAGGAGACCAACGGAACCACCGGGCTGCAGAGCACCGGTGACAAGCCCGACGCGACGGTCGGCGAGCCCTGCACCACCGGGGCCGACGGCATCTGCAAGGGCAGCGGTGTGCCGGGGTCGTACTACTGGCAGGAGGTGAGCCCGCCCGAGGGCTACTCCGCGCCGGAGGTCACGGTGTTCGGCCCGCTGGTGCTGAACGCCGACAACCTGGCCGCCGGGGTCGAGGTGACGGCCGTCAACAAGCTGAAGCCGACCCCGTCGCCCAGCCCGACCGCGACGTCGACGCCCACCGAGACGCCGACGCCGACCCCCACCCCGACCCCGACGCCGACCCAGGCTCCGACGCTGCCGTCCCCGGCCGCGACGCCGCCCGCGCCGGCGCCCGCCCCCGGAGGGCACCTGGCCAACACCGGTGCCAACGAGGGCATCCCGGTGATGGCCGCCGGTGCGGGAACGCTCACCGTCCTCGGTGCCGCGTTCGTCGTGCTGGCGCGCCGCCGCAGGGCCCAGCAGGGGTAGCGGGCCTCCGGTAGCACCCCGGCCGGGCCGCTGAGGCCCGGGCGGGCACCGGGGCCCAGGGCGGGTCCGGAGACCAGTGGTCTCCGGACCCGCCCGTCCGCGTGTGGTGACCGAACAACGGGACCCGCGTGCGGCGACCGAACGACGGGATCCGCGTGCGGCGACCGAACGACGGGATCCGCATGCGGCGACCCGACGACGAGACCCGCGTGTTGTGACCGAACGACGAGAGAAGGCAGGACCATGGCCCGGAAGACGAAGGCCGACACCCCCGAGCGGGACCCCGCGCCGGACCCCGGGTCGCGTCGCCGGTCCTTCTGGCTCAGGAGCCTGGTCGCCCTCGCGGTGTGCGCCACCGCCGCGGGCGGGCTGGTCGGCTACCGGATGGCCTCCGACGAGCCCGGGGAGCGGCCGGTGACCGTCGACGAGGCCTCCCGGCTGGCCCTGTCGCGGCTGAACCTGTTCCAGGCCAGCCCGGTCGCGGTGAAGCTCACCGCCGCCGAGGGCGGGGGCGTCGAGGTCCGGATCGAGGGCGTGGTCGACTACCGCACCCGCCGCGGCACCGGCAGCTACCGGATCACCGGGGCGAACGGCCCGCTCGACCACGGCCTGGTCGTCTGGGACGCCGGCGGCCTCGGACTCGCGCCCGAACCGGCCGGCGCGGACGGCCCGGCCTGGCAGCAGGCCGAGCGCGTCCCCCGGCAGGGCTGGTCCCCGCGCACCTACACCGCGGACCCGCTGGACGCCGGGCTCCAGCTGATCGTCCAGCTCGGCGCCGACCGCCCCGACAACCCGCTGCTGCTCGCCCAGTCCGGCGCCCGCTGGCTCGGCCGCGAACGCCTCGACGGCCGCGACGGCCGCGAATTCGACCGCTTCGCCGGGCCGCGCGCCCAGGGCTCCGCGCCCGACGGCGAGCGGTCCCCGCTGACCTACTGGGTGGACGGCGACGGCGGGTTGCGGAAGCTGACGATGCGGATGCCGGGCCTCGGCACCCCGACCGCGGTCGAGTTCGGCGGGCGGGACGACAGCGCCAAGCTCCCCGAGGCGCCCTGGCTCACCGGCTGATCCCCGCCGGCCGGCCCCTACCGGCCGACCCCCGCCGGCCGGCCCCTACCGGCCGACCCCCGCCGGCCGGCCTCCACCGGTCGGCCCCGGGCGCGCTACCCAGGCTGTCCCGCCGGCCGCGGCGGCAGCGCGCCGGGGTCCGTCGGCAGCGGGTACGCCGCCGGGTCCACCGCGCCCGGCAGGCCGGTCGCGGGCCGGGCGGGCGCCGACGGGTCGGCCAGCGAGGGCTGCGCGGGCGGCGGCGGCACCTGGCTGAACGCCATGCCGGGCGGCGCCTGCACCGCCGCCGCCCGCCCGGCGGCCAGTGGCCCGCGGGCCGGGCCGCCGCAGGCCGCCGCGGTCTCCAGGCCGTCCGGGCGCTGTGTCTCCGGCCGGTTGCCGCTGAAGCAGTTGCCGGGGTCCACCGAGCCCAGCACCAGGTCGGCGCCGTTGCCGTTCACCTGGTTGCCCTCGACCCGGTTGCCGCTCGCCGGGTGGCCCGCCGGGTCGGTGATGATCACCCCGGCCGCGCGGTTGCCGCGCACCAGGTTGCGCTCCACCCGGTTCGCCGTGCCGCCGCCGATCCCGATCCCGATCCCGAAGCCCCCGTCGGCCTGCTGGGGCGAGTCGGCGGCGTTGTTGTCGACGACGACGTTGCCCGCGATCACCGCGGCGCGCTGCGGGGCCAGCGCCTCCAGGTCGTTGGAGTTCACCGTGACGCCCACCCGGTTGCCCGCCGCGCGGTTTCCCAGGATCGACAGGTTGTCCGAGGCGTTGGTCACCTCGATGCCGACCGCGTTGCGCTCCACCGTGTTGCCGCGCACCAGGGTGTTGCACGGCTTGCACTGGCCGACGTAGATGCCGGAGTCGGCGTGCCCGGAGGCGTACGACTCCTCGATCACGCCGTCCCGCGCGTCGAAGGCGTAGATGCCGTACAGGCCGTTGTTGTACGACGTCACCCGGGTCGCCCGGAAGCCCACCACCGGCGGGAAGCGCTCGGTGTCCAGCGGGTCGTACGCCGAACCGCCCGCGCCGCGCTGCTGGAGCTTCTCGTCGGTCACCCCGGTGAACAGCACGCCGTTGGCCAGGTAGCCGTGGACGGTGAGGTTCTCCACCACCGTGCCGGGGCCGGTGGCGGTGATGCCGTTGGCCAGCTTCAGCCCGCCGTCGAGGACCACCGCCGAGCGGTCCGTGCCGCGCACCACGATGTTCGGCTTGGTGACGCGCACGCTCTCGCGGTAGGTGCCGGGGCCGATCAGCACCGTGTCGCCCTCGCGCGCGACGTCCACCGCCTTCTGGACGGTGGGGAAGTCCTCGGGCACCCGGACCACGCTCCCCTCCGGGTGCTTGGCGTCCTCCGAGGGCGAACCGGAGGAGGAGCACCCGGCGGCCGCCAGCGCGACCGCGGCGGCCAGAACCGCGGCGGTGACGGCGGGCCCACGGGGTGAGTGACGATCAGGAAACGTGATTTGCATGGCACGTGTTCTATCGTCTCCAATAGGGCGCATGCCCACCGAACCGGAAAACGCGTCGTCATCGGACCCCTCCGCACCCTCCGGGGTCGGGCGGCGACGGGCGCTGCTGGCCGCCGGGGCGGTGTTCGCCGCCGGCGTCGGCGCGGCGGTGGGCGAACTCGCGGACGGCGCCCGCACGGCGGGCCGCGCCACCACCGCCGGCGCACCGCCGCCCGAGGCACCGATCCCCTTCCACGGCGCCCGGCAGACCGGTCTGACGGCCCCCCAGCTGCCCGCCACCAAACTGCTCGCCTTCGACCTCCCGGCGACCTCCGCCGCTGCGGACCGCGAGGCCCTGCGCACCCTGCTCGCCGCCTGGACCCGCACCCTGGCCGCGGCCGCCGGACCGTCGCCCGACCCGCGCCTGCGGACCGGGGCCGGCGCGCCCCGGACCACCTCGCTGGTCGGCCTCGGCCCGGCCCTCGCCGCCCGGCTCGCCCTCGCCGTCCCCGCCGGGTTCGCCGAGCTCCCGGCGTTCCCCGGCGACCGCCTCGACCCGGCCCGCGGCGGCGGCGACCTACTGCTCCAGCTGTGCGCCGCCGACCACTGGACGCTCGCCGTCCTCGCCGAACTCGCCACCACCGCCGCCCACGGCGCCGGTGCCGCGCCCCGCTGGGCGCAGTCCGGCTTCCTGCCCCCGACCGCGCCCGGCGCCACCCCGCGCAACCTGTTCGGCTTCAAGGACGGCACCGCCAACCCCGACGAGGACCTCGCCCGGCAGTGGGTCTGGGGCCCGCCCGGACCGCACGAGAACGCCACGGTCATGGTCTACCGGCGGATCCGGATGGACACCGCCGCCTTCGCCGCCCTCCCCGAGGAGCGGCAGAACCTCGCCATGGGCCGCCGCATCGGCGACGGCGCCCCGCTGACCGGCACCGCCGAGCACGACGAGCCGGAGCTCTACGCCAAGCACCCCGACGGCGCCTACGTCATCCCCACCACCGCGCACGTCCGCCTCACCGGCCCCCGCCTCGACGGCGGCGCCCGGATGCTGCGGCGCGGCTACAGCTACGACGACGGTCCGGGCGACCGCGGCCTGCTGTTCTGCGCGTTCATGCGCGACGCCGGCCAGTTCACCCGCGTCCAGCAGCGCCTCGCCGAGAGCGACGCCCTCAACCCCTTCGTCGAGCACAACGGCTCCGCCGTCGCCTACGTCCTCCCCGGCGCCCCGGAGGGCACCGCCCTCGGCGACCGCCTCTGGGCCTGACCCGGCCCGCCGGGCCCCCGTCCCCGGCGCGCGCTCAGGCCGTGGCGGCTGCGCGCAGGCGCTTCTTGTCCGGCTTGCCGACCGGCGTCAGCGGGATCTCGTCGACGAGGTGGAGCACCTCGGGGGCGAAGATCCGGCCCTTGCGCTCGGTGACGAAGGCGCGGAGGTCCTCCAGCCGGGGCCGCTGTCCCGGAGCGGGGACGACGGCGACGTGGACGTGCTCCGCCTCCTGGTCGTCGCGGACCCCGAAGACCGCGCAGCGGGCGACCGCCGGGTGGGTGACGAGGAGGTCCTCCACCTCGGACGGGTGGACGTGTCCGCCGACCACGATGATCAGGTCCTTGGCCCGGTCGGTGAGGTAGAGGTAGCCGTCCGCGTCGAAGTAGCCGACGTCGCCGGTGTTCAGCCAACTGTCGTGCAGCACCGCGGCCGTGAGGTCGGGCCGCTTCCAGTACCCGGCCATGACGGTGTCGGAGCGCAGGTGGATCTCACCCGGTTCCCCGGTGGGCAGGTCGGTGCCGTCGGGCGAGCGGATCGCCACCTCGACGCCCGGCACGGGCCGCCCCACGGGGACCTGCCCGCCCGGGCCGATCCGGCCGTGCTCCTGGGGCGTGAGCGCGGAGATCAGCTGTGCCTCCGACATCCCGTAGAGGCCGACCAGGACCGGCCCGAACACCTTGAGCGCCTCGCGGATCCGGTTCGCCGAGGCGGCGCTGCCGCCGTAGAGGACCGAGCGCAGGCTGGACAGGTCGGTGCGGCCGATCGCCGGGTGGTCGAGCAGTTGGTGGAGCAGCGGCGGCAGCACCCAGAGGTCGGTGATGCGTTCGCGGGCGATGGCCGCCAGGACGGCGCCCGGGTCGAAGGACCGCTGGAGGACCACGGTGCCGCCGCGCTGGAGGGTCAGGTCGGCGAGGATCCCCGCGAGGTGGGCGAGCGGGGTGGCGGCGAGCAGGCGGGGCGGGCCGTCGGCGGGGTCGCTGCCGATCGGGGCGTCGAAGGCGTGGCGGTAGGTGCCGTGCCGGCTGAGGATGCCCTTCGGGATGCCCGTGGTGCCGCCGGTGTGGCGGATGCCGAGGTCGTCCTCGGGGCCGATCCGGACGTCCGGCGGCTCGGCGGGGCGGACGGCGGAGGCGGCGACGACGTCCTCGCCGATGGCGGTGGCAGTGGCAGTGGTTGAGTCGGGGGCCGGCCCCGGGCCCAGGGTGAGGACGGCGGGCACATCGATCAGCGGGAGCAGCGAGGCGGCGGAGGAGTACCGTTCGGCGTCCACGAGCAGGAGGGTCGTGTCGACGCTCGCCGTGATCTCGGCCAGGACCGGCGCGCTCATGCCGTCGTACAGGCTCACCACCCGGGCGCCCGCGAGGCCGGCCGCGTACCGGGCGGCGAGGGCCTCCGGGGTGTTGCCGGTCAGCAGGGTCACGGTGGTGCCGCGGGCGGCGCCCCGGGCGATCAGCTCGTGGGCGAGGCGGTACGCGGCGGCGGCGAAGTCACCGGAGGTGATCCGGGTGCCGTCGGCGCTGACGACGGCCTGCCGTTCGGGGCGGGCCGTGAGGGACCGGAGGATCAGCGCGGGGCCGCTGACGAACTCCTGGTCACCCGTGGGCAGTTCTTCGTTGTGGTTGGCAACCATAGGCACAGGCTAACCCCGCCCGCACCGTCACACCGGGGGCGGTTCGGGGGCGCACGGCGTGAACCTTCCAGCAATGAACAATGTTTGACGATTCATCAGCAATCGCACGCCGCTGCCAAGCCCCCCGTTCGAGTGACGTGCGCGGGGTTTCGGGGCCCCAGGTGCTCGATTCGTGGTCGGACCGGGCCACGCTCCCTAACCGGGTGCACCGGGTCATGAACAACGTCGGCGCTCCTCCCCTCACGATCGGCACGGGCGGCTCCGCCCGCGCCCACACCCCGCGTGTGCCGGCCGGTGCCGTCATGGGCGAAGATGTGGGCGGCGGACGCACAGGGTTGTGGGGGCGACAGGTGGGCGGGGAGTACGGGGACGTGGACGAGGCGGGCACCCGTGTGCGCAACCGGCTGGCGGACAGTACGGTGCACGGCACCGTCGTCCAGGCCGGGCGCGCCGACGTCCTCATCCGGACGTCCGATCCCGTCGAGCAGGCCGTCCCGGTGACGGTGGCGCCGCCGCTCGGCCTGCGGGACGCGAGTCGTCCGCTGCGGGGCCGCGGCGACGTCCTGGCCCGTCTGGAGGCCGCACCGGCCGGGGACGGGCTGCTGGTGCTGTGCGGCATGGGCGGCTGCGGCAAGACCGCCCTCGCGCTGGAACTCGCCGCCCGCCGGACCGCGGCCGGCTACCGGGTGTGGTGGGTCGAGGCCCGCAACGGCCCCGCCCTGGAGGCCGCGCTGCGCGCCGTCGCCCGCCAGGTGGGCGCCGCACCGGAGGAGCTCGAACGCGGCGACACCGCCGACGTCCTGTGGTCCCGGCTGGCACGGCTGGACGCGCCCTGGCTGCTGGTCGTCGACAACGCCGACGACCCGGCCCTGCTGGACGGCCCCGGCGCGCTCAACGCGGGCACCGGCTGGATCCGCCCCGCCACCGGAGCCGGCACCGTCCTGGTGACCAGCCGCGAGAGCACCCCCGCCACCTGGGGGCCCGCCGCCCGGCTGCACCCCCTGCAACCCCTGACCGGCGACCGCCTCGACGACGCCGCCCGTATCCTGCGCGACCACGCCCCGGCCACCGCCGGCGCCGAGGCCGAGTCGCACGCCCTCGCCGACCGCCTCGGCGGCCTCCCGCTCGCCCTGTACCTGGCCGGCGCCTACCTCACCGAGGCGACCCGGACACCGGCCCCCTTCCGGGCCCCCGGCACCCCGACCACGTACGCGGCCTACCGGCGGGCCTGGGAGGACGGCCCGCAGGGCCTGGACCCCGCGCACGTCCTGCCCCGGACCTGGGCGATGTCCCTCGACCTGCTCGAACAGCGCGGCCACACCCACGCCCGGCGCCTGCTGGAGCTGATCGCCTCCTTCGCCGACGCAGACCTGCCCTACACCCTCCTCCTCACCCCCGACCGCCTGGCGGACACCGGACCGCTCGCCGAACTCGACGGCCCGGCCCTCTGGCAGCACCTCACCGCCCTCGCCGCCCTCGGCCTGATCGACCTCCCGGAGGCCGCCCCCGACACCCTCCCCGTGCTGCGCCTGCACCCCCTGGTCCGGGACGCCTCGCGCACGCCGGAGACTGAGGCGACGGCCGCCGGCATCCTCGCGGCGGTGGCGCTTGACGACGAGAACGGGCATCCGGAGGAATACGAGTCCTGGGAGAGGTGGCGTCTGCTCTCTCCCCACGTCCTCAACGGCTTCCGCAACCACGGGGCCGCACGCGTCCCCGAAGCAGACGTTCCGCACCTTGCCGAGGCCGCGGGCCTGGCCGGCTGGCACCTGTGCATCGAAGGTCTCTACGCCCGGGCCCGAACAGAGTTGGAGGCGGTTCTCACCGTCAAGGAGGCGTACTTCGAGGACGGAGACCCCTCGCTGCTCACCACACGCTTCTGCCACGCGGTGGTCCTGCGCTGCCTGGGGGAGTTGGAGGAGGCCCGGACGGAGTTCGAGGCGATCCTGGCCATCGAGCGCACGCGCTACGGCGACACGGGGGAGCGGACCCTGGACACCCGCCACCAGCGCGGTGTGGTCCTGAACCTGCTCGGGGAGTCGGAAGCCGCGCGGGCCGAGTTCGAGGCGGTCCTCGCCGCCCACCGGGCCCGTGCGGGCGACACCGACCGGAGTGCTCTGGTGGCCCGGTACGGGATCGGCGGGATCCTGTACGAGCGGGGGGAGTTGGGAGCGGCCCGGGCGGAGTTCGAGGCGATCCTGGCCGTCGAGCGCACGCGCTACGGCGGTAACCACCCGGAGGTGCTCAGCACCCGCCTCTATCTCGCGCTGATCCTGCGTGACCAGGGTGAACTCGAAGCGGCGCGGGCGGAGTTCGAAGCCGTCCTCGCCGCGCGGCGGGGCCGGCCCGACGAGCACCATCCCGACGCCCTGGCCACGCGCAGCACCTACGCCGACCTCCTGGGCGAGATGGGAGAGCTCGGGAGGGCCAGAGCCGAGTACGAGGTGGTATTCGCCGCCCGGCGAGCCGGTTCGGGTGACACGCATCCCGAGACCCTCGTCGCCCGCCACAACCTCGCCGTCGCGCTCTACGAACTCGGGGAGTTGGAGGCGGCCCGGGCGGAGTTCGAGGCCGTGCTCGCCATCGAGCGCGACTGCTGGGGGGACTCCCACCACGGCAGCCTCCCCACGCGCGACCGCCTGGCGCGGGTCCTGCGCGAGCTGGGTGAGTCGGAGGCGGCCCGGGCGGAGTTCGAGGCGCTTCTCGCCGTCCGGACGGCGCAGTTGGGCGAGACCCATGCCGACACCCGCGCCACCGCCCGCCGACTCGCCGAGGTGCTGCGCGAGCTGGAGAGCTGACCGGGACCCTCGGCGGGAACGACGGCCCCGGCTCCGCGCGTTGGGCGGACATGGTGATGATGTCGGGCCTCCTCCTCATGGCCGTGCTGGTGATCGTGCCCTTCACCCTGGCGGCGGCCCGGCAGGTCGTGCTGCGCTCGGGCCGGCCGGGGTGGCTGTCCCGCCGGCTGGCCGCCCGGACGCCGAGCGGCGGCGGAGTCGGCCTCGGCGCTACCGCGACCGAGGAGTTGCACGCCTTCTTCAACGCGAACAAGCGCGTCCAGATCGAGCAGCGGCGGACCCAGCTGGTCCTGCGGGACGACGACCACACCGGCGCCCCGCCCCGCACCCGCCTCGACCTGGAGCTCGGCATCGCCTTCATCGACCCGCGGCGATAGGCACACCCGCACCTGCGCCGGTGCCGTCTCCGGGGGCCTTCGGGGTCGGGCCCCTGCGCAGGTCGTAGCCGCCCGGGCGCAGGGTGCGACCTGGTGTGGAGAGGCGGTCGGACCCGAGGCTGACGATTCGCCGCAGGGGCGCTGGGAGAGTTTCAACCACCAAACACACAACGGAAGTTGGCGACGACTTCCTTTGGAGACCGTGGAGGTTGGGATGGTGGGGACACCGATGGGCCGAGCCGTCCGGGCGGCGGTGGTCGTGCTGGCGGGCGCGGGCCTGGTGGCCGGGGTGGTCCCGGCGGCGAACGCGCAGGGCGCCGACGGCGCGGTGGCGGGTGCGGCGCGGCGGGTCGACCGGGCGGTGCTGGACGCCCGGCTGCGGGCGGTGGTGGCGCCCGGCGGTGCCACCGCCGCGCTCGGCCGGCTGAGCGAGGACGGCCGGACCCTGTGGAAGGGCGCCGCCGGAACCGCCGACCTCGCCACCGGCGAGCCCGCGGCCGCCCGCGACCGCTTCCGGGTCGGCAGCATCACCAAGACCTTCGTCGCGACCGTCGTCCTCCAACTCGTCGCGGAGCACCGGATCGGCCTGGACGACCCGGTCGGGAAGCACCTGCCCGGCGTGCTGCGCAACGGCGCCGCCATCAGCGTCCGCCAACTGCTCAACCACACCGCCGGCCTGTACAACTACACCTCGGACCCGGCCTTCGCCTACGACGACGACGCGGCCTTCCGGACCTGGCTCAGCACCGACCGCTGGAAGTCGCGGACGAAGGCGGAACTCGTCGCCGTCGCCGAGACCCACCCGGTGTACTTCCCGCCGGGCCGGGACTGGCACTACTCCAACACCGGCTACATCGTGCTCGGCATGCTCATCGAGCAGGCCACCGGCCACAGTTGGCAGCAGGAGGTCGAAAGCCGGATCATCCGGCCGCTCGGCCTGCGCGAGACCACCATGCCGGAGAGCGACCCAACCGTCCCCGGCCGCCACACCCGTGCCTACGCCGCCCTGCCCGGCGGCCCGGTGGACATCACGCTGTTCAACCCGACCATCGCCGGCCCGTCCGGCGCGGGCATCTCCACCACCGCCGACCTCGCCGCCTTCATCTCCGCGTTGCTCGGAGGCCGGCTCCTCGGACCTGCCGAACTCGCCGAGATGAAGCACACCGCGGGCCTCGGACGCGGGGCCGACTACGGCCTCGGCCTGGAACGCACCCCCACCCCGTGCGGCGACTTCTGGGGCCACCGCGGCGACAGCCTCGGCTACAGCGGCATCGTGCTCGGCGACGACACCGGGCGCCGCCGGGTCGTCCTCGTCCGCAACCCCTACGACCCCGCCGGCCTGCCCGCCTCGGAGGCCGCCTTCACCGGGCTGGTGACCGCCGCGGCCTGCGCCGGCCGGACCGCACAGCCCTGAGCCGGGCCGGGTTCAGGTGGCCAGGACCTCCACCGTGTGGACGGCGTTGCGGGCGGCGGAGGGCGGTTGGACGCGGCCGCGGGCGTCGGTGGCGCGGCAGCGGATGCGGTGCGGGCCGGGGGAGAGGTGGCAGGGGAGGGTGAAGCGCTGCCAGACGGGGTGCGGGCCGCGCGGCTGAAGGAGCGCCGGGCGCCAGCCGCCGTCGTCGACGGCGACCTCCACGGAGACGACCGGGGCGAAGCTCCACGCCCGGCCGGTCACCTCGTGCAGGCCGGCGGTCAGCCGCCGGCCGTCCTGCGGGGCGAGGAGCTTGCTGTTGACGTCGACCTCGCGCACCGGGCGCGGTGCGCCGCCGCCGGGTGGGACGCGGGTGTAGAGGCGGGTGGTGAAGAGGTGGTCGGGCCGGTGGTCGGCCAGCACCAGGCGGGTCAGCCATTTGACGGAGTTGGTGGCGAACATCCGGGGCGCCACCGCGCGCAGCGGGAAGCCGTGCCGCCCGGGCAGCGGTGCGCCGTTGACGGTGTCGGCCAGCAGCACCTCGTCCCGGGCCCGGTCCAGCGGCAGGTCCTTGAGGTACGCCAGCCCGCTCTCGCCCGCGAACGCGCCGCGGTCGGCGCCCTCGAACCAGATGTGTCGGGCCTGCGGGCGCGGGGTCGCGAGGTCCAGGACGTCGGCGAGCGCGACGCCGGACCACTCCAGGTTGGCGACGGCGCGGGTCGGGACGTCGGGGCGGGACGGGCTGCCGAAGCACTCGTGGAAGGCGGTCAGGCTGGTTCGGGGCAGTCCGCGCAGCGCCGACAGGTCCAGCCAGAGCGGCCGTTCCACCAGGCCCTCGACGGTCAGCGTCCAGGAGGAGGCGTCGAGTTCGGGCGGCGGCCCGAGGTGGCTGCGGACGAAGAGGTGCTCGACGGGGGTGAGGAAGGCGTCGGGCGTGCTCGGGTCGGCGGGCGTTTCCTGCACACGGGCTCCGTACGTCGTCGGGTGGCCCGGCAAGACCGGGATGGGACCGGGGTGGGCGGACCGGGCTGGAGTATAGGAAGGATTCCGGCCCCGAACGATCCGTGTCCACCCGTCGGCCCGGTAGCCTTGCGCACACCGGCCGGGGACGGGTGCGCGGGGGAGTGGTGGAGCGTGGGCGACGGACGGGCCGGGCGGGGCGGGGAGTTGACGCTCCATGAGCTTGCCTGCCTGGCCGGCGGGCCGTGGCGGGTGGCCGAGACCGCGCTGGTGCGGATGCTCCTCACCGCCCGGGTGGAGATCGACCGGCACGGCATGGTCCGGGTCGTCCGGCCCCGTCCCCGTGACGAGGTGGAGGCGGTCCTGCTCGCCGCGCTCGGGCCGTCGGGCACCGGCTGGCTGGGCGCCTCGCGCGCCGCGTTCGGGCCCAGCGCGCCCGCCCGGGAGCTGGAGGCGGGCCTGCGCCGCCGCGGACTGCTGGTCGGCGGCGATTCGCCGTCCGCCGGCGGGCGTTCGCTGAGGCTGCCGACGGCGGTGGCCGTCCCCCTGCTGATCGCCGTCGCGTTCGCGGCGGCCAGGTTCGCCGTCGCGGCCCTCGGCGCGGAGCCGGGCGCCGCGGTGGTGCTCGGCGGCCTCGCCGCCCTCCTGGCCGCGGTCGCCCTGACCCGCCGTACACCGCCCTCCGACCCGTACGCGAGGCCGGCCGACCACGTCGTCCCCCTCCTCACCGCCCTGCGGGCCGGTGAACCGCCCCCGCCGGGCTGGCGCCTTCCGGAGGACGGCCCCACGCCGACGGGCCGCACCACCTGGGCCGCCCTTGCCGCCATCGGCGTGGAGGCACTGCACCGTCCGCGGCTCACCGCAGCCTTCCACGGCCGCCCGGCCACCTCGGCGTCGCGAAGAGTTCGCTGACCCGTCGTCCGGGGAGGGTGGCCGAGGTCCGTCGGCCCGCCAGACTTGAGGGGACGGCCAGCCGGAGCGGGGAGGGTCACGGTGTCGGACGGTCCGGGCAGCGCGGGCGGGACCGGTCACCCGCCGGACCCAGGAGTCCCGGCGGCCTCGCCGACCACGGCGACCAGCTGGTACCAGCGGCCCGTCGTCCAGTTCGCGGTCTTCCCGTTGGCCGCGCTCGCCCTCGCGGCCCTGGGCATCGGCGTCTCCCTGTTCCAACGCGGCGACGGCGGCCGCGCGGCGCGGCCCGAGGCTCCGGCGGCCGCGGCTCCGGCGGCGTCCCGTCCTCCGTCCGGGCCGAGCCGTACGGCGGGGGGCTCTCCGGCGCCGACGACGCCCGACCCCGCCGTCCACGACTTCGACCGGTACCTGACGGGCATCGCGGACATCACGGTGGGCGACGACAACCTCCTGGACCTCGACACCATGGCGGTGGTGCCGAGCGGCACCCCGGGCGCGGACATCCGGCTGGACTCAGGGCGGCTGTTCCACGGGGCGCGGGAGAAGCTGGACGACCAGGGCATCGGCATCATCGACAACGCGGACATCCCGAACTGCTCGACCCGGACCCAACTCATCGAGGGCAAGGTCGACTTCGATGTGCTGCGGGGCGACCAGAGCATCTGCGTGAAGACCAGCCAGGGCCGGTGGGTCCTACTCCGGATCGCCGCCCGCAGGCCCAGGTCCGCCTACACCTTCCACGTCGGCTTCACCGGCGAGCCGCGGTAGCGGCGCCGCCGGGCGCGGGTCGTGACACCTGCCGCCGGCTGCCGCGGCCGAGAGCGGCCGCAGCGCCCAGGGCGCCCGCGGCGAGCGCCCAGGCGGCCCAGGCCCTACGGGCCGGGAGCGGCGGAGGCGGTGCCGGTGGCGGGGGAGGCACCGGAACCGGGGCGAGCGACCGTGTCAAGGCCTGCCAGCGGGCGGTCCACTCCGCCTCGTCGCCGCCGCAGGCGCGGACGTAGGCGAGGGTGACCGGCAGGGTGGGCGGCCGGGTGCCGGAGGCGGCGGCGGACAGGGAGCTCGCCGAGGTGTGGACCTTCGCGGCCATCGCGCGGTAGACGGGGGATCCGGCCGACCGGCGCAGGGCGCGCAGCTCAGCGGCGAAGTGTTCGACGGGACCGGCGCCCGGATCCAGCGGATTCTCGTGACGACCCATGGCGGCCTCCGGCCTGTGCTTCGTGTGTGGCGAACCCGGTCCGCCGGTGGGGCGGACAGGTGGTGCCGAACTATCTACTCTGGTCAGGGAGTTGTCCGGCAACTCGACTGCGGGCCGGACAAACGCAGGGGAGCGGTGGCAGGGCGCGACGCCACGGCGGTCCGGACAATCCAGGGGAGGCGAACCGATATGGGAAGGCCGGGACGACCGGAGCGGCCGCTGGACCCGGACGCCGGGCCGGTCGAGGCGTTCGCCCACGCGCTCCGCGCGCTGCGACGGGAGGCGGGCAACCCGTCCTACCGGTGGATAGCCGACCGCGCGCACTACTCGCACACCGTGCTCTCCGACGCCGCCCGCGGCGAACGCCTGCCCACGCTGGCCGTCACCCTGGCGTTCGTCGAGGCGTGCGGGGCCGACCGCGGCGCGTGGGAGGCCCGCTGGCACCTGCACCAGCAGCTCGCCGCCGGCACCCTCCCCAGGACGGCCCCGCTGCAGGCGCCGGACGCCGCGGACCCGCCGGACGCCGTGCACCCACCGGAACCCGCGGCACCCGTCGAACCGCCCGAGCCGGACCGCACGAGCCCGCGCCGCCGCCTCCTCCGGCCGCCGGGCCGGCGGGTGACCGCGCTCGCCGCACTGCTCGTCGCCCTGGTCCTCGCCGCCGGCGCGACCGGCTGGCTGCTGCGGCCCGTGCCGGCCCCACCGACGTCCCCGCCGGTGGAGATCGAGGACGGCACCAACCCCAAGCTGGCCGGCTGCACCGCCGACGCCGTCACCCTGGACTCCGCCCTCGTCACGCTCGTGGCCGAGGCCCGCCTGCACGGGCGGATCCTGCCGGTCGGCACCGTGCTCGGCACGGTCCTGCTCGTCTACTCGCCGCACTGCGCCGGCGCCTGGCCCCGCTTCCACCCCACGCCCGGCCTCAACCCGGACCCGGGGGACACCGCCGCCGCCGTCGTCACCGTCGAGGCCGAGCGGGCCATCGACAACACCGTGACGACCTGGCGGATGGGCCACGTCGACTCCGCCTTCGCCGACGTGCTGCTCACCGGCCACGGCTGCGTGACGGCCAGGGCCCGGGTGCAGATGGCGGGCCAGGACGCCTTCGGGACCGGCCAGACCCGGTGCCTGGTCCGGCCGCCCGGATAGCCCGCGTTGACCGCGTTTTGTGCAGGCCGGCCGTCGGCGGTGCGGTCAACAATCCGCCCTCCTACAAAGGGTGTCGGGGCGAGCACCGCCCCATCAGGACCCGACGAAGGGTGGAGTGATGAGGCACCGGAGGAAGACACTCGCCGCGGCCGGCCTGCTGCTCGCCGGCGCGCTGACCGGCGTCACGGGAACCGGCACCGCCGCGGCGGCCCCGGCGGCGGTGCAGGCGGGCTGTCACGGCTCGGGCTGCACGGGCCAGGACCCGCGGGCGAAGGGCTGTGACGCCGACGCGCGGACGGTCGCCGACGCCTGGTTCGGCAACGTCCGCCTGCAGCTGCGCTACAGCCCGGCCTGCGCCGCCAACTGGGCCAAGATCGAGCCCGCACCGCTCTGGTGGCACTTCTGGGTCGAGAACCGGAACGGCGAGAGCCAGGACTACCGGGTGGGCTGGCCGGACTCCTCGGCCTACACCAACATGGTGGACGGCACCGTGGAGGCGCGCGCCTGTTCCGACAGCGGCTGCACCGGCTGGCGGTGACCGCCGTCCGCCGGAGGGGAGCCGCGCCGGAGGGCCACCCGCCCCCGGTGCGGCTCCCCGAGGCCCGTCAGGCCGGGAGGGCGCCGAGCTGGCGGAGCTGGCCGAGGAGGTCGACGACTCCCCAGGCCTCGGCGATGCGGCCGTCGGGGGCGAAGCGGAAGACGAAGATCTCGCCGTACGTGACGGCACGGCCCGTCGGCGGGCGGCCCAGGTACTCGCCGCGGTTGGTCCCGGTGACGGTGTTGCGGCTGACCACCTTGTCCTCCTCCGCGATCACGTCCTCGACCGTGACGCGCAGGTCGGGGTAGGCCCGGCGGAGGGTGTGGAAGACCTGGCGCAGCGCCTCCGGTCCCGTGCTCTCCGGCGGCACCGGGGTGTGGAGCCGCAGGTCGGGTGCGGCGACCTCGTCGATCGTCGCCGAGATCAGCTCCGGGTCACCGGAGTTGACGGCGTCGTGCAGTCGCCGCAGGGTCGCGACGTTGGCCAGGGCGGGGGACGCGGACACGGGTTCCTCCTCGGTTCGGGCGGTCGTGGAGGAGACGTTCGCGGGCCGCGATCTGTGACACCGGGGGGCGGGAACGGGATCGGCGGTCCTACGGCGGTCCGCCACCCGCGAGCAGCGCGCCGAGCGCCGTGCGCCGGTGGGTGACCGAGCGGCCGGTGCGGGTCGTCGCCGCCAGGCCGGCGGTCCTGAGCGCGGCCGCCTGGGAGGAGGCCGTCGCGTTGCTGACACCGAGGGCGCGGGCGAGGCCGCTCGTCGTCCGGGGCTCGGCGAGGAGGCGCAGCGCGTCGAGCCGGGTGCGGCCCAGGACCGCGGCCAGGGCCTCGGCGGGGGCGGCCGGGTGTCCCGCGACGGGCGGGAGCCCGGGACCGGCCGGGTACGTCAGGACGGCGGGACGGTGCGGGGCGTCGTGGAGCAGGGGGCCGGCCGGGTGGTGGAAGGTCGGCAGCAGGAGCAGGCCGCGCCCGTCGAGGCGGACGTCCCGGGCCGGTGCCGCGCCGGGCCATTCCCACACGCCCTCGCGCAGTCGGCTGCCGGGGGCCAGGCCGGTGAGCGCGGCGGCCGTGCCGTGCTCGGCGGCGGCCAGGGCGTAGCGGGTGAACTCCTCGCGGTGCAGGTCCTGGACGACGGGCCAGACCGGGGCGAGGACGGTCTCGTACGCGGCCCGCTGGGCGTGGCGCAGGGTGCGCCAGGCCGCCCCGTCGTCCGCGTGCAGGTCGCGGATCCAGCGCGGTGCGGGCGCCGCCCCGTAGACGCGCTCCAGTTCGGAGCGGAGGGTGCCGGGGGCGGTGGCGCGGATCCGGTCGAAGCCGTCGGCCAGGGTGTCGCCGAGGACGTCGAGGAAGGACGGCGGGCGGCCCGCGGGGGCCAGGTCGGCGAGCGGGTCGGCGGCGGCCGGCAGGGAGCGCAGGACGCGGCCGCGCCATGCCGCGAACAGCGGCCCGCCAGCGGGCGTCACGGCCGTCGTCAGGGCGGCGTGCAGTTCCTGGAGCGGCACCGGGCGGGGTGCGAAGCGGATCCGGGCGAAGTCCTCCGCGGTGAAGTGGATCCGGAGCGCCCCCACCGTGCACGACCTCCTCGTCCGCGCCAGCCTTTCGGCCGGGGCCTGAACCTTCGCGCCGTGCCGGCCCGGTCCCGAGGATGCCGGTATGACGTCTCGACGCACTCTTCTCCAAGGCACCCTATGCGGGACCGCCGCCGCCCTGCTGCCCTCGGCGGCCGCGTCGGCCTCCGGCGCCGGCCCGCTGCTGCGGCTCCCCGCGCCCGCCGGCCCGTACCCGGTGGGCCTGCGGACGGTCCATCTGACGGACCCCGCCCGTACCGACCCGTGGGCGGGCGGGGTGCGGGAGCTGATGCTGACCGTGCTGTACCCGGCCCGGACGGTGCGCGGCTTCCCCCGGGCCCCGCAGCTCACCCCGGCCGAGGCCCGGGAGTTCGCCGACTACGCGCCGCTCGTCCACCGGGGGCTGCCGGAGCCGGGAACGGTGGACTGGGGCGAGGTCCTCACCCACGGGCACGCCGGCGCGCCGCCGCGGCCCGGTCGGTGGCCGGTGCTGGTGTACTCACCGGGCGGCGGCGACTCCCGCACGCTCGGCACGAGCCTCGCCGAGGACCTGGCGAGCCACGGCCGGGTCGTGGTCCTCGTCGACCACCCCGGTGACGCCTCCCAGGTGGAGCTGCCGACCGGGATGCGGACGACGGTGCTGGTCGGGCCGCCGGACCCGGCGACCTTCCGCACGATGCTGGACACCCGGATCGCGGACCTCAGGGTGGTCCTGGACCGGCTCGGCGGCCTGCCGCTCGCCCCGGTGATGGATCTCGGGCGGATCGGGCTGTACGGGCACTCCGCGGGCGGCACGGCGGTGGTGTACGCGGCGCGCGGCGACCGCCGGGTCGGCGCGGTGGCGAACCTGGAGGGCTACCTCGACCTGGACCCGGCCCCGGTCGGCCCCGACCGGCCGCTGCTGCTGTTCCGTACCGACGGCTTCGAGGGCGCCGCCCGGATCGACTCCTCGTGGGCGTCCGTTCCCGGCCGCCGCGAGCTGCTCGCCGACGCGAACCACTGGGCGTTCACGGACCTCGGCCCGCTCGTCGCGCGGCTCCGGGCCGTCGGTCTCGTCACCGAGCCGGCCCGGGCCGCGCTCATCGGCACCGGCGACGCGGCGGCGACCCTCGCCCGGGTGCGGCGCGGGGTGGGGGCCTTCTTCGCCGGGCACCGGTTGTAGCGGCGGGACGAACGGGCGGTCGGCGCGGCGGCGGCGGCAGAGGAGCAGCGGTACGGCGCCGAGGCCCGAAGCCACCGCTTCCGGACACCTTCCTGGACCCGGCCGCCTACCGGCCCGCCGGCCCGTCCGCCGGAGGGCGTGACGACCCCGAGGGCGTGACGACCCGGCGGCCGGGATGCCGCTACCCGGCCGCGGGACCGGGGCCGTTCGCCGCCAGCCACGCCCGGACGACCGCCGCCTCCCGCGCCATTCCCAGGTTCTGGAGGATGTCCGCCTGCACGTCGAGGACGTTGCAGAGCGGGGAGAGGAACCGCCGGGGCTCGGTCGCCACGAGCCTGCGGTAGATCTCCACCGCCTCGCCCGTGGCCCGCAGCGCCCCGGACAGGTCACGCCGGGCCACCTGGCGGACCCATGCCCAGGCGGCGAGCGAGAGGGCGAGGTCGGCTTCGTGGGCGGCCGGGTCGCGGGCCGCGAGCCGGCGGCGGATCTCCACCGCCTCCGCCGTGACGGCGATCGATTCCTCCCATCGCTTCACCGCTGCCAGGCCCGGCCCGAGGTTGGACAGCGACCGGGCGAGGTCGGGTTCGTGGGCGGCGGGGTTCTCCGTGGTCAGCCGACGGCGGATCGCCACCGCCTCCCGGGCGACGGCGATGGACTCCTCCCACTGCTCCGCCTCCCACAGGCCCGTTCCGAAATCGGTCAGGAAGGTGGCAAAGTCGGGTTCGTGGGCGGCGGGGTTCTCCGCGGTCAGCCGGCGCCAGACCTCCAGGGCCTCCCGGGCGACGGCGACGGCCTCCTCCGTCCGCCCCATGCGCCTCAGGCCGGTTCCGACGTTGGACAGGGAGTGGGCGAGGCCGGGTTCGTGGGCGGCCGGATGGCGGGCCGCGAGCCGGCGCCGGATCTCCACCGCTTCCCCGGCGAGGGCCAGGGCCTCCTCCGGTCGGCCCGACTCCGACAGCAGGGCCCCCAGGTTGGTGAGGGAGTGGGCGAGGCCGGGTTCGTGGGCGGCGGGGTTGGCCGCCGCGAGCCGGCGCCGGATCTGCACTCCCTCGCGGCCGACGGCCAGGGCCTCGGCCGACCGGTCGACGTGCGACAGCAGGACCCCCAGGTTGGACAGCGAGCGGGCGAGGTCGGGTTCGTGGGCGGCGGGGTCGTCCGCCGCGAGCCGGCGCCGGATCCCCACCGCCTCCTCGGTGACGGCCAGGGCCTCCTCCCACCGCCGGCCGTTCGACAGGCCCGCTCCCAGGTTGGTCAGGGCGTTGCCGAGTTCGGGTTCGTGGGCGGCCGGATTGTCGGCCGCCAAGCGGCGGTAGAGCCCGACCGCCTCCTGGGCGGGGCCGAGGGCTTCCTCCCGGCGCCCCGCGTCCGACAGCAGGACACCGAGGCCGGACAGCGCGTGGGCGAGCTCGGGATCGTGCATGGCAGGGTGGCGCGTCGCCAGTCGGCGCCGGATCTGCACGGCCTCCTCGGCGAGGGCCAGGGCCTCCCCCCACCGTCCCGACTCCGACAACCAGGCGCCGAGGTTGGCCAGCGAGCGGGCGAGGCCGGGTTCGTGGGCGGCGGGGTGGCGCGCCGTCAGTCGGCGCCGGACCTTGAGCGCCTGCTCGGCGACGGCCAGGGCCTCCTCCGGCCGGCCCAGCTCCGACAGGTCCACTCCGAGGTTGTTCAGGGAGGCGGCGAACTCGGCTTCGTGGACGGCGGGGTTGTCCGAGGCCAGCCGGCGGTAGAGCTCGACGGACTCCCGGGCCGGGGCGATGGCCTCCTCCCGGCGCCCCACCGCCCCCAACCCGCGCCCGAGATTGGCCAGCGAACGGGCGAGCTCGGGTGCGTAGGCGGCCGGGTTGTCCGCTGCGAGTCGGCGGTAGCGGTCGACCGCCTCCTCGATCGGGGGTACGGATTCCCTCCGGCGTCCGACGTCCGCCAGCAGGACACTGAGGTTGGCCAGTGAGGAGGCGAGGCCCGGCCCGTAGGCGGCGGGATTGGCCGCCGCCAGTCGGCGGTTGACGGCGACCACCTCCTCGGTGACGGTCAGCGCTTCCGGGCGCCGGCCCACCTCCGACAGACCCACGGCGAGACTGCTGAGCGAGAGGACGAGATCGGGTTCGTTGGCCGCCGGGTTGGCCGCCGCCAGCCGGCGGTGCACCGCGGCCGCCTGTTCCAGTACGGCCAGGGCCTCGTCCCGCCTCCCCACTGCCCCGAGCCGGTTTCCCAGGTTGGTCAGCGCGTCGGCGAGGTCGGCCTCGTGGGCGGCGGGGTGGTCCGCCGCCAGCCGGCGGTGGATCTCCACCCCTTCCTCGGCGGCGGCGACGGCCTCGTCCCACCGTCCCACCGCCCGCAGCCGGATGCCGAGCTTGGAGAGCACGCCCGCGAGGTCGGCCTCGTGGGCGGCGGGGTTGGCCGCCGCCAGCCGGCGCCGGATTGCCACCCCCTCCTCGGTGAGCGCCAGGGCCTCCTCCTGCCGGCCCACCTCCGCCAGGCCGATGCCGAGATTCACCAGGGCGTTGGCGAGCCCGGACTCGTGGTCCGGGAGGGTCGCGGCGAGCTCGCGCCAGGTGTGCAGGGCTTCCTGTCCGGCGGCGACGGCTTCGTGGTGAAGTCCGGCCCGGGACTGGCGGATCGCGAGGTCGCCGTGGATGCGGGCACGCGCGAGGGGGTCGCGGGTGGTGGCCAGACGGTGGCGTGCCAGCCGGGCGGTGATGGCGGCGATGCCGATGTCGAGGTCGGTGTGCCGGTCGTCGGGGAACATGAACTCGACGGAGTCCAGCACGGCGATGTCGAGGCTCGCGAGGTCGGCCAGGCGGGTCAGGGCGGCGCTGCCGGCCGTCAGGGCGAGTGAGGGGTGCCGGCGCAGCAGCGGGTCCAGGTGCCGGGCGGTCAGGTGGGGCCAGCGGTGGGCCGCCTCGATGAGGACCGTCAGGGCCTGACGGGTGTAGACCGCCGGCCCGTCGCGCGGGTCCTCGGGCACCAGCAGCGCGGCGGGAGTGGTCACGGTCCAGGGGTCCGTGGCGTAGTACCCGAACTCCTCCTCGTGGCCGGGCAGGGTGAGTGCGAGGTAGTCCTCCCCGAGGCGGTCGGGGGCGAGCGGGTCCAGCGCCAGGCCCGGTTCCGCGGGCGGGTAGCAGCTGCTGTGGTCCTCGACCAGCCGCCCGCCGGCGGCCGTGCTGTCGGCGGCACCGGCGCGCACCAGGGCCGCCGCGGCGTCGGCGGGGGGCAGGCCGCCCGCGAGGGTGGCCACGTACACGGCCCGGCCCATGGTCCGCGCGGTGGTGGGCAGCGGACCGCGGCCCTGGTCGTGGAAGGACTGCCAGTGATCGTGTTCGCGGTCCAGCAGGTAGGAGGAGAGGCTCGCCTGGCCGCTGCCCGCCGGGGGCTTCCGGCCGCGGGCGGCGGCGTCCACGTCGACCAGGGCGCGCATGTGGACGGTCAGGGTGAGCGCGAACGCCTTGTCGTCGAGATCGCCGGGTACGCCGATCCCGGCGGGGTCCGCGGGGGCGAGGATCTCCGCGAACCGGTCGCGTGCCGCGGTGTACATGGCGGCCCGCGTCCCCGGGGTGTCCGGGAGCCCTTCGAGCGGGAGGGCGGCGGTGTCGTGGACGTCGAGCTTCGCGAGCTGGTGGGCCAGGCCCTGCCACCAGACACCGGCGGGGCGTGCCAGCAGCAGGATCCGCAGCCGGTCGCGGGCGGCCTCCCGGTGCTGGCGCACCAGGGTGATCAGGTCCTCCAGCGGCCAGCGCTCGGCGTAGTCCACGACCAGGACCAGGCCCGGGGCCCGTACGGTCAGGCTCTGGTCACCGCTCCCGGCCGAGGCGACCTCGCTGCGGTGGCGGGCCAGCGCGACCGCCCATCCGGCGCCGCTGGAGCGCGCGGCGAACTCGGCGGCCAGCCGGGTCTTGCCCGACCCGCCCTCGGCGTGCACCAGGCGTACCGACAGCCCCGGCGCCGCGTCGTCGCGCCAGGCCTCCAGGAGCGCCAGCTCCGGCCGGGGCAGGAAGGGGACCACCTGGTGGCGGGCGGTCAGCAGGCGGCTGGGCACGCGCGCCAGCCCGGCGGGCGGTGTGGCCGGTGCGGCGAGCGGGAAGGGCTCCACCCGGTACGGCGGGGTGCCGCGGTAGATGTAGTTGTACTGGTCCCCGTGCTGGACGGCGTTCACGTGCCCGCCACCGGTGGCCGTGATGATCTGCGTGTACACCACGCCGTCGGGTGGGCCCGCCGGTGTGCCCACGGTCAGCTCTCCGTGCCCGGGCCCACCGGACCCGTCGGGGGCCGGGTGCCCGCGGAGTCCATGTACTGGTTGTACTGGGTGCCGTGCTGGACGACGTTCAGCGTGCTGTGGTCACGGGAGACGTTGTGCTGCACCCACTGCTGCCGGGCCGCCGGCAGTGCCGCCTGCAACCTGGCCAGCTCCTCCTGCAACTCCTCGAAGGCCGCGGGGTGTGCGGCCAGGAACGCCTCCAGCTCCAGCCGCCACTGCCCGACGACCAGCTCGCGGGCACGATCGGCGTCCGGGCCCCGGGCGACGAGCGCGGCGCTGGCGTCGAGCCGTGCCTCGATGTCGGCACGCGACCCGGGGCTGCGGCGGTGGACGAGCGCCGTGACGCCGTCGCGGACGGCTCCCCAGGCGTCAGTGGCCATCGCGGCCACGATCGTCGTCGCTCCGGACATGGCCAAGGTCACGATGTCCTGCTGTATCACGAACGCCCCCCACGGCGACATGTCCTGCTGAACGAAGCGGGATCAGGATGGCCGAGTCCGTCCACGGCGTTCACCTGCCCGGGAGCCTTGTGACACATTCGTTGCAGTACTGCGGGGCGGGCGGCCGCGGCCGGGGCGCGAGGTCCGCTCCGACCGGTGGTATCCCGGAGTAGTCGCCGCCGGTCACCCGCGCCGTCGGCGGGAACCGGGAACGGGGCGCTGACCAGGCGCCTCGCGCGCTCCGCTCGGAGTCCGCCGGATGGCCGTGACGACGGTGTGTGCCGACGGTTCCGCGCGGGTAGGCGCGCAAGTGGCGGGGGTGGTGGTCGGCGGCCGTGGGCCGAACCGGCCCGCCCGGCGGCGACGAGGAGGAGGCCGTGACCGCGCTGTTCACCGACCGCAGGGACGCCGGGCGGAGGTTGGCCCGGCGGGCGGGCGACTGCCTGCGCGGGGGCGCGGGGGAGGATGCGGTGGTCGTCGGGCTGGCGCCGGGCGGGGTGGCGGTCGCGGCCGAGGTCGCCCGTGAGCTGGCCGTTCCGCTGGACGTGGTCGTGGCCCGGCCGCTCAACGCGCCCGGCAACGGGACCCCGCTCGGGGCGCTGGCCGAGGAGGAGCCGCCGGTGCTGGACCGGCGGGTGATGCGGGGGCTCGGGCTGGGGGTGGAGGACCTGGAGGCCGAGGTGACCCACCAGCGGGTGGAGCTGCACCGGCTGGAGAAGCTGTACCGGGACCGCAGGCCGCCCGTTCCGTTGGACGGCCGGACGGTGGTGCTGGTCACCGACGGCGTGGTGCACGGGCCGGTCGTCCCGGCCGTGGTGCACGCGCTGCGCGGGCACGGTCCGGGCCGGCTGGTGCTGGCCGCGCCGGTCTGCGACGCCCGGTCGGCGGAGGGGCTGCGCCGGGTGGTCGACGTCCTGCTCTGCCTGCGCGAGGCCACCTATCTGCACGCGGTGGGCCCCTGGTACGCGGACTTCCGGGACGTCACCGACCGTGAGGTGGCGGTCCTGCTGCGCCGGCAGCAGCCGGCGGTGCGCGGCCCGGGCTGAGCCGCCGAGGGGTGGGTTCGGCCGCGGGGGCGGGTTCAGATGCCGGTGGCCGGGAGCAGCAGCAGGCGCTCGGGGTCGAAGGGCATCCAGGCGGGGGCCTCGCCCCGCCCCACCGTCCGGACGCGGCACCAGGCCGCCCCACCGGTCGGGCGCCACCAGGCGTTGATCCGGCCCACCGCCCAGCTGCCGTCGGCCCGGTTGATCTGGACCGGCTGGTAGGCCGGTTCGACCTCGTGCTCCGGTGGCTGCCATCCGGGCGCGTCGGCCGGGCGGGTTGCGGCGGTGTGCCGCCGGGAACCGTCTGCCATGTCTCCCCCTTCGCTGCGGGCCGTCGGGTCGACTCTACAGGTGTGTAGTAGTTCGTGGGGGTCCGATGGGGGAAATTCGGTCGAGCGGGCGCAGCCGGGCGCGTACGGTCCGGTGCCGCGCGGGAGTCCGGGGTTCCGGCGCGGCGCCCGGCCGCGCGCTCGGGGCCGCAGACAGGGGGCACGGGGTGGCCGCGGGCTGGGGAGGGGCGGTGCTGCTGGGCCTGGTGGTCTTGGCCGGCTCGTCGGTGCAGCGGCTGGCGGGCGTCGGCTTCGCACTCGTCGCGGGACCGGCGCTGATCCTGCTGCTGGGGCCGGGCGAGGGCGTGACGCTGTCCAACTGCGCGGCCGGGGCGATCAGCGCCGTAGGGTTGGCCACCGGTTGGCGGCAGGTGCGGCTCGCCCGGATGCTGCCGCTGATCGGCGCGGCCGCCTGCACCGTCCCGCTGGGTGCCCTGGTCGCCGACCGGGTGCCCTCGCCGGCCCTGCTGATCGGCATCGGAGCGCTGGTCGCCGCCGCCGCGCTGCTGGTGATCCGGGGCGTGCGGGCCGCCGGGCTGCGCGGCGTGCGGGGCGCGCTGGCGGCTGGCGCGGCCAGCGGCTTCATGAACTCCGCCGCCGGGGTGGGCGGACCGGCCGTCTCCCTCTACGCCGTGAACACGGGCTGGAGCGCCCGGGAGTTCGTGCCCAACGCGCAGTTCTACGGGGTGGCCGTCAACCTCTTCTCGCTCGCGGCCAAGGGGGCCCCGCACCTGGCGGCGCCTGCGTGGTCGGCGGTGGCGGCCGGGATCATGTGCGGTGCGGGGGTCGGCAAGGCGCTGGCGGATCGGGTGGCGGAGCGCCGCGCCCGGGCCGTGGTGCTGGGCCTGGCGCTGGCCGGCGGCCTGGCCACCCTCGGCAAGGGGCTCTGGGAGCTCTGACCGCACCGGCCGCCGACGGCCGCCGACGGCCGGAGGTGGCGGCGGGCCGGTCGGCCGGCCCGGGGGACGCGAACGGGTCCGGCGCGTCGGGGAGCTGAGGGAGCGCTTACCGGTTCCATATACCGGGCCCGGGTATAGTCGCCGACATGTGTCCGGACGCCGCCCCGCCCTCCCGCGACCCGCGTCGCCGCGGGGCCGGGGCGGCGCTCGTCCTCCTCCTGCTGACCGCCCTCGGGCTGATCGGCCATCACACCCTGCCGGCCGGCGTCACCCCGGCCCCGCACGCCGCCATGGCCACCACGGCGACGGCGGCCGATGCCCACCAGCACCCCGGCACGGCCGCGGCCGGCCGCCGCTCGGCACCCGTCGCCGGGCACCCGGCCCAGGCCTGCGCCGAGCACCGGGTCTGCTCCTCGACGGTGCCCGCGCGCGGCGTCCTGCTCGACGCCCCGCCGCCGGCCGGCCTCGCCGCCGCGACCGCCGCCGAACCGGCCTCGCACCGCCCGGCGACCGCGCCCGGCATCCCGTGGCCGGGCGCGCCCCCACCGGACCTCGACCTCCTCTCGATCTCGCGCAGATAGGCGCCCCACGGCGGCCGGGAGCGGCACCGCACGCCCCCGCCGCCGGCCAGCCCTGTCCACCGGCACGGCCGAGCGGGCCGCTGCCGACGCGCACTCATCCGAGAGACCCCGATGCCCGAATTCACCGTCAACCGCCGTTCCCTGCTGCTCGCGGGCCTGGGCGCCGCCGGCTCCGGCCTGCTCGCCGCCTGTTCGGACGCGGCCGGCACACCGCCGCTCGTCGACCCGTCCGCCAGTGCCGTCGCCGAGGCGGAGGCCAAGCGGCGCGGCACCGGCCGCGAGCGCCCGGTCACCGTCACCGCGACGGCCGACACCGTCGAGCTGGGCGGCGGGACCACCGCCCGGACCTGGACCTTCGGCGCCCTGCCGGGCACCGCCGTCCGCACCACGGCCGGCGACACCCTGGTCGCCACCCTGAACAACCACCTGCCCGCGCCGACCTCCCTGCACTGGCACGGCCTCGCGCTGCGCAACGACATGGACGGCGTGCCGCCGGTCACCATGCAGCCGGTGGCCCCCGGCGCGAGCTTCACCTACCGCTTCGTCACCGACCGGCCGGGCACCTACTGGTTCCACCCGCACGTCGGCGTCCAGCTCGACCGCGGGCTGTACGCACCGCTGATCGTCGAGGACCCGCAGGAGCCGCTGGGCTACGACGAGGAGTGGGTGGTCGTCCTCGACGACTGGCTGGACGGTGTGACCGGCACCCCCGACGAGGCGTTCGCCGAACTCCGCAAGGGCATGGGCGGCGGCGGCCACGACATGAGCGGCATGGGGGGCATGGGCGGCCACGACATGGGCGCGATGGGCGGCGGCCCGACGCCGGGCGCGGGCGCCGGCACGCCCGGGCAGCCGTCGTCGTTCATGCTCATGGGCGCCACCAGCGACCTGCTCGGCGGCGACGCCGGCGACGTCCGCTACCCGCACCACCTGGTGAACGGCCGGATCGCCGCCGACCCCGAGGTGTACCGGTCCACGCCGGGGCGCCGGGTGCGGCTGCGGATCGTCAACGCGGGCGGCGACACCGCCTACCGCCTCGCCCTCGGCGGCCACCGGCTGACCGTCACCCACACCGACGGCTACCCGGTGCGGCACGAGGAGGTGGACGCCCTGCTGATCGGCATGGGCGAGCGCTACGACGTCCTGGTCACCCTCCAGGACGGCGTCTTCCCGCTGACCGCGCTGGCCGAGGGCAAGGACGCCGCCGGCCGGGCCCTGGTCCGCACCGGCGCGGGCGAGGCACCGGCCGTGACCGTCCGCCCCGCGGAGCTGAACGGCCGGTTGGGGGCCGCCGACGGGCTGCGGGCCGCGGACGAGGTCCGGCTGGCGGCCCGCACGCCCGACCGCACCCACCGGATCGAGCTGACCGGCGGCATGGCCCGCTACGACTGGGCGCTGAACGGCCGGCCGTTCGACATGGCGGACCCGACCGCCCGCGCGTTCCTCGTCGGCGGCGGCGAGCGGGTCCGGCTGGAGTTCGTCAACCGGACGGAGATGTGGCACCCCATGCACCTGCACGGCCACACCTTCCAGCTCGGTGAGCAGGGGCCGCGCAAGGACACCGTGATCGTGCTGCCCGGCCGGACGGTGACCTGCGACTTCGACGCCGACAACCCCGGCCGGTGGATGACGCACTGCCACAACGCCTACCACGGCGAGGCCGGGATGATGGGCCTGGTCGCCTACCGGGCCTGAGCCCGGTCCCGGGCGGCGGGCCGCACCGGCCGCCCGCCGCCCGGGGAGGCACGCTTCAGTCCTCCCGCAGGACGATCGTGCACAGCCGCTTGGTGGCCCGGGTGAGCGCGACGTAGAGGTCGCGCTCACCGCCGGGGCGGGCGGCGGTGATCCCGTCCGGATCGACGACGACGGCCGTGTCGAACTCCAGGCCCCGGGCCTCGGAGGCGGGCACCAGCCGGACCTGCTCGGCGGTCCCCGCCGCCGGTGCCTCCGCCAGGGCCGCCGTCAGCGCGACGACCGACGCGTCCGGGCAGACCACGCCGATCAGCTCGCCGGGATGGGCGGCCGCCTGCTCGCGCAGCTCCGCGCCCAGGACTCCGGCCAGCGCGGCGGGCGAGGCACCGAGGGTGCGCGGCCGCTCGCCGTGCCGGATCGAGCCGACCGGCGGCTGGTCCGGGGCGATCCTGGCCAGCAGCTCGCGGGTGGTGGCCAGGATCTCCTCGGTGGTGCGGTAGCTGACGGTCAGTGTGCGCAGGTCGAAGCGGGTGCCGAGGTGCGGGGCCAGCGCCTCCTGCCAGCCGCGCGCGGTGGTCGCCGGACCGGCCTGGGCGAAGTCGCCGACCAGCGTCATCGACCGGCCCGGGCAGCGCCGCAGCACCATCCGCCACTGCAGCGCGGTGAACTCCTGCGCCTCGTCCACCACGACATGGCCGAAGGACCGCTGCGGCGGGCCGTCGAGCAGGGCCGCCGCCTCGTCGAGCAGCGGCAGGTCGGCGTCGGTCCACGGCGCGCCCGGGGCGCGCGGCAGCAGCGCGCGCTCCTCGGCGGTGAACTCCGGCAGGTGCGCGGCCAGCACCCCGGGGTCGCCCAGCAGGGCGTCCACCACCGCGGCGGGCGTCAGCCGCGGCCACAGCCGCTCGACGGCGCGCTCGACGTGGTCGTCGTCGAGCAGTTCGGCCCGCATCGCGTCGACGTCGAACCCGGGGCCCTCGTCGGCCGGACCGGGGTCGTGCCCCAGGCGGCGCAGGTCCGCCGCCGCGATCCGGTCGAGGTCGATGCCGGTCAGCGAGGCGACCTCGGCGTCGATCCGCTCCAGCGTCTCGGCGGCGCCCCGGGCCAGCGCCGCGGTCACGGAGTCCACCAGCAGCTCCTTGAACAGCCGGCGGGCCCGGTGGTGGGCGAGGCCGCCGCCCCGGGCGGCTTCCCGCACCCGGGCGACCTCGGCCGCGTCGAGCCGGACGTCCTCCTGCCCGACCCGGACCTCCAGCCCGCCCTCCGGCGCCTGCCGCGCGCGCACCACCGCGGCCAGGGCCCCGGCCATCGCGGCGTCGCCCTTGAGCCGGGCCGCCCGCAGGTCCTCGACGGCCTCCGCGAGCCAGGCCTCCGCGAGCCCGGCCCCCGCGAGCCCGGCCCCCGCGAGCCCGGCCCCCGCGAGCCCGGCCCCCGTTGGAGTAGCTCCCGTGGGAGCATCCCCCGCGAGTCCGCCGGCCAGCTCGGCGCAGGTCGCGAGGACGACGTCGTTCTCGCCGAGCGAGGGCAGCACCTGCGAGATGTAGTCCAGGAACCGGGCGTTCGGCCCCAGCACCAGGACGCCCTGCTCGGCGGCCTTCGGGAAGGCGTACAGCACATAGGCGGCGCGGTGCAGCGCGACCACCGTCTTCCCCGTGCCGGGGCCGCCCTGGACGACGGTGACCCCCCGGTGCGGCGAGCGGACGATCGCGTCCTGCTCGGTCTGCAGGGTCGCCACCGCGGTGCCCATCCGCCCGGTGCGCCGCTCCTGGAGCGCGGCGGAGAGCGGGCCGTCGCCGACCACGTCCTCGGCGGTGGGCTCGGAGCCGTCGAGCAGCTCGTCGCTCACCCCGACGACGGCGCGCTGCGCCAGGCGCAGGTGCCGGCGGCGGCGCAGGCCCATCGGGTGCACCGGCGTCGCCTCGTAGAACGCGCGCGCCGCGTCCGCCCGCCAGTCGACCAGGGCCGGCAGCTCGTCCTCCCCGCGCTGCAGGCCCAGCCGGCCGATCCGCAGCGCCGTCCCGTCCGCCAGGTCGATCCGCCCGAAGACCAGTCCGCCCTCGGCGCCTTCGAGGCGGCGTACCTCCCGGGCGAGCCGCTCGGCCGCCGACTGCCGCTCGTACGCCTCGCCGGCGCCGTCCGCCCGGGTCGCGAGCGTCACGGCGAGCTGCGCCCGGGTGTCGGCGAGCCGGTCGTCGAACAGGGCGACGACGGCGGCCACCTCCGCCCGCTCCAGTCGCACCTGGCGTACCACGTTCTCCTCGGCCTGCGGCACAGGAAGCGCTCCCCTCTCGGTTTCGGCCTGTCACTATGCGTGGTCGGGCGGGGAAAGTAAACGTTGACCTGAGGCCCCGAACCGTGTCCTGGCCCCGGTCCAGCCCGAACCGTGTCCGGGCCCCCGCCCCGGCCCCGTCGCCCGGAACGCCGCCGACCGGGCACCCGGCCGCGCGGCGGCGGCCCGGGTGTCCGGTCGGCGGGTGGTACGGGGAGGCGGTTCTCAGGACTCCTTGATCACCACGGTCTTGGCGGGCTTGTCGTGCAGCGCCTGCTGGAGCGGCTTGTCCCACAGCGGCCACAGGACGTTCAGCAGGGCGAACAGCGAGCCGATGCAGTACACCGCGTTGGGCAGGGTGTAGAGCGCCGCGCGGATCAGCAGCGAGTTCTCGGCGGGCTTCCCGCCGCTGCCCTGGTCGACCACCCGCAGCTTCATGACCTTCTTGCCGACCGTCTGGCCGCCCTGGGTGAGCAGCATCGCGGCCTCGTAGCCGAAGGAGAGCAGCGCCGCCACGACGTAGTACAGGATCGAGGCGCCGATGACCGCGAAGAGCAGCACGGTGGGGATCAGCAGGACGCCGACGTCGATCAGCCGGGCGACGAGGCGCTCGCCGATCGGGGCGAGCGGGCGGCCGGTGGGCACCGGGGAGCCGCCGTAGGCGCCGGCCTGGGGGTGCCCGTGCGGCCAGGAGCCCTCGGGCTGGCCGTAGGGCTGCTGCGGGGGAGTGCCGTAGCCGGGCTGCCCGTACGGCTGCTGCTCTCCCTGCGGCTGGCCGTAGGGCTGGCCGTACGGGGCCTCCTGCTTGTACGGCTGCTGCTCGCCGCCGTAGGGGTTCTGGTTCTGCTGGCCGTAGGGATTGTTCCCCTCGTACGGGTTCTGGCCGTGCCCCGTCGGACCGTTGGTGCTCATTCTGCTGGTTCCCTGCCTCGGCGATGGTGGTACGGCTGTTCTATCGATCTCGCGTCGGCCCGGGAAGACCGATCGGCAAGTCGTTACCGATCAGGGGCACCGCCGTCGCCGAGCCGTGGGACGAGGAGTCCGATATGTTCGAAAATGCCGGAATCAGCCCGCGCCGCCCGCCGCGGCGGCCCGACCAGGGAGACGGCCATGACCGGTGCACCCGAACCCATCAGCGACGTCGGCCGGACCGCGTCGGAGCGGGAGCTCGCCGAGCTGCGCACCGAGCGCGCCGCCGTCGCCGCGACCCTGCGCGGCGACGACGAGGTCGGCGACTCGGCCGACCAGGCCGACGAGTTGCAGCGGGCCGACCGGCTGGACCAGCTGGACGGCCTGATCGCGGGGATCGAGGGGCGGCTGCGCGAGGCGGCCGCGGCCGGGGCGCCGAGCACCGAGAGCGTCGGCGTCGGCAGTACCGTGACCCTGCGCTTCGCCGACGCCGACGAGATGACCGTCCGGATCGGCGAGCTCGCCGAGGAGCTGGATCCGGACCTGGTCACCGCGGACAGCCCGCTCGGGCAGGTTCTGCTCGGGCGCCGGGTCGGCGAGACGGTGGAGTACGAGGCCCCCGGCGGCCCGACGACCGCGTTCGTCGTCTCGATCGGCGGCGAAGCGGCGGCGTGACGGAGCGCCGGGGGTGCCGTCGGCTCAGGCGGTGAGCTGGCCGGGACGGCCCGGGACCCAGAGCGGCACCGGTGCGGTGGGCGCCATGTGACGGGCCGCCTGGGCGTCGAGGACGGCCAGCGCCCGGTCCCGGTCGCCGTCGGTCAGCTCGGTCAGCGCGGCGGCCGCCGCGCGGGCGCAGGCCAGGACCAGGGCCAGCAGGTCCTGGCGGCGGCAGTGGTCCCGGACGTAGGCCTCGCACCGTTCGGCGACGTACCGGGTGTGGGACTCGCGCTCGTCCTCGGCGGCCGGGCCGGTCCCGGCGCCGGCCGAGCGGACCCCGTGCCAGAGCAGGACCAGCGCGTCCGGTTCGGCGGGGTGGGACGTCCCGGTCCGCCGTGCCAGCTCGCGGGCCTCGGCCGACTCCCGGCCCAGCCGCTCCAGGGCGGCCGGGCCGTCCCCGCGGTGGCGCCGCAGCACCAGCTCCGCCGCCCGCGCCACCACCGCCCGCAGGACGGCCTCCGCCGGCACCCGCAGGCCGGGCGCCGCCGGATCGGCGAAGGCCAGCCACGCGTCGGCGAACGAGGCCGCCCGCAGCTGCCCCAGCCAGGGCGCGGCCCCGGCCGGGGGCGCCAGCCGCTCCTCGACGGCGAGGCGGATCAGCCCCACGCCGATGAGGTCCGGCGCGCCCGCGTCCGGTCCCAGCCCGATCAGTTTTGCCCTCACTGCGTACCCCCCGGTCAGCGGCCGTCACTCGTGGCGGCCCATCCCATCACAGAGCGGCGTGGACGAACTTGACCGCGGCCTCGATGAGACGCACGCCACGCGGGCGCCGGGGTCGTCAGCGCGGGTCGTCAGCCCTGGTCGGCGGGTCCCGCGGGCTCGGCGTCGGCGCCGCCGGCCGCCTCCTCGGAGGCCTGCGCGGGCTGCTCGGCGGCCGTCGAGGGCTCCTCGCGCAGTTCGAAGGGCGACGGCACCGGGAAGTAGGTGCGCAGGAAGCCCGTGACGGCCTCCTCCTGCTCCTCGGGCGACATCAGGTCGCGGGTGCCGTCCGCGAGGCAGAAGTAGTCCGCCCAGCGCTCCTCGTGGAGCTGTGCGAGCCGGCCCATGTCCTCGGTGCTGTCGGTGACGAAGTAGCCGTCGTAGAGGTGGCCCTCGACGGTGCGGGCGGTGGCGTGGCCGTAGTGGATGGCCAGGGTCACCGGCGCCAGGTCGTCGGCCGACCGGAACGGCGAGCGGACGGTGTCGTGCAGCTCGCCCTCGAACCGCTCCGCGCTCTCGGCCAGCACGCTGCGGCGCAGCGGGTGCGGGGAGTGCTTGAGGGTGCGCGGGTAGGTCTTGCCGACGGCCTGCGCCAGGGCGCTGCGGGTGTTCTTCTGCGCGGCGACGTACACCGAGTCGCCGGGCTCGGCCCCGCCCGGCGGGATGATCCGGTTGTCGGGGAAGTACCGGGGCATGCCGTTGCCCAGGAAGAAGTCCTCCGGGACGAGCGGACGGCCGAGGAAGACGTCGTCGTTGAGGTACAGGAAGTGCTCGGCGAGGTCCGGGACGAGGTGCAGCCGGGTCTCGATGGCGTGGGAGTTGAAGACCGGGCCCGCGTCGGTGCCGGCGAACAGCTCGCGGTGCGGGACGACGGTCAGGCCCGGGTGGTCGGTGTCCAGCCAGTGCGGCGTCTGGTCGTCGGTGACCAGGTGGACCCGGCGGATCCACGGGGCGTGCGCGGCGAGCGCGCGCAGGCAGTAGCGAAGCTCGTCGCGGTTGCGGAAGCGCTGGTCGGCGTCGCCCGCGATGCCGCTCTCGGCGACCCCGTCCTCCTCCGCGATCGGGGCGGCGGTGTGCGCGAGGCGCGCGCGGGCGGCGGCCCGGCGCTCCTGCCAGGCGGGGTCGGAGTCGTCGACCCAGGTGATCACGGCGTCGATCGGGAAGCCGACCTGCTCGGGGAGCGAGACGGCGAAGACGTCGAGCAGCGGGAAGGGCCGGCCGCCTATGGTCGTGGTGGCGGTGGCCTCCAGCGAGGGCACCCACCAGCCGAACGGGGTCTCGTCGATCGACGCGATGGCGCCCTCGGAGGGCGCGGCGGAGTCCCAGAACTCCAGGTCGCAGCCGGTGTCGGGGCCGTACAGCAGGGTGTCGATCACGGCCGGGCGGTAGATCCGCACGCCCTTGACCCGGTCCGCCGGGCCGTCGTCGCGGCTCTGCTCCTCGTCCTGGCCCCGCTCCCGCTCCCCGTCCCCGTCGGTCCCGTCCTCGGGCGCCTTCGGCGCGGGGTCCAGCAGCTCGACCGCGCCGGGCAGCTGCTCGGCGAGCACCGTGGTGAGGGTCCGTCCGTGCTCCAGCAGGTCGGCGTAGACGGCCTGGCCCGCGAACGCGGCGGCCAGCGCCTCCAGCACCGCCGACCGGTCGCCGGGGCGGATCGCCACCCGGTGGCGCGGGTGCCGGTCGGGCACGATGCCGTGCGCGATGCCGGCCTCCTGCAGCGCCCTGCTCACCTCGGCCAGGTTGCCGTCCCGGCGGTCGGCGGGCAGCAGCGTCCGGCGGGCCTCGGCCAGCTGGTCGCGGTGGCGCACGATGCCCGGGAGCGTGCCGAGCAGTTCCTCCTCGCGGGCGGAGCGCTCCTCGGCGAGCCGCTCGTAGGGCGGCTGCGGCTCCTCCTGCGCGGCGTGCTCCTCGTGCCCGGCCCCGTCGCGCCCGGCCTCCTCGTGCCCGTGCCCGGGCGCGGCCCCGGGCGCCGCCTCCTCGCTCCAGGCGTCGGGGACGACCTCCTGCGGCACGGCGGCCGGCTCGGCCGGGGCCTCGGCGACGGGTCCGGAGGGCGTTCCGGCAGCGGGTCGGCTGCGGCGGGTCAGAGCGGTCAGCGGGCGCATCTTGGCCGCGAGGCCGGCCGGGCGGATGGGCAAAGGGAACTCCAGAGGCGCCCCGGAGGGGGGTGCAGGTCAAGGGGCTTTCAGGTCGGACGAGATCGTATGCGACTCTCGAAATTTTGTGTTGAGCAATGGTAACAATCACATGTCTATTTGACCCCTAGAGGTGTCGGACCTGCGGGATTCGCCCGTTTTGCAGTGCGTTCAGCCGTTCTGATGGAACGTCATCGATTTGCCGTTCCCTCGCGTTTGTCGCCTTTCGCGGAAATCGGGAATTTGCCCGCCGGCAATTGTCATGACTTGGCCAGCATGCTTCGCGCCCGGCGCCCGGTCCGCGGCTGGCTCGCTCCACCTGCATATGCAGATGGTCGACATATGACGAGGGTTGGCCTATGGTGTGGCGAGGCGGGAGGCCGGCGCCGGAGAACGGGCGAGCCGTGGGGGTGTGGGACGCCCGCCGCAGACACGTGGTCCGGCAGCCGGCCGGGCTCTCCGTCTCCCGTGGGAGGACCGCAGTGCGCCACCGTTCCCGTTCACCCAAGCTGCTCGGCGTCGCGATCGCCGCCGTGCTCGGCCTCGGCCTGGGCCTGCCGCCCGCGTTAGCCGCACCGGCCGCCGATCCCGACCCCGTCCCGGAGCTGGTCGCCGGATCGGACACCGCCGCCCCGCAGTTGGTCACCGGCCTGGCCGAACGCGCCTCCGGTGCCACCCCGGGCGAGGCGGCCCGCGCCCACCTCGCCGCCCACCGGGACCGCTACCGGGTCGACCCCGCCCAGCTGGTGGAGTCCGGCACCGAGGTGGCGGCCGACGGCCGTCGCACCGTCCGGTTCACCCAGCGGCACGGCGGCCTCCCGGTCTTCGGGGCCGCCTACCTGGTCCACCTGGTGGGGGAGGGGGCCGGGCAGCGGGTCGAGTCGGTGGGCGGCAAGTACTTCACCGGGCTCACCGCCCCGACCGTGCCGAGCGTCCCGGACGAGGTGCTGCGCCGGCTCGCGCTCGGCGAGGTCGAGGACCCGGCCGCCCGGCAGGGGGCCACGGCGGAGGACCACGGCCTCGTGGTGCTGCCCGGCGGCACCGGCCGGCTCGCCCGCCACTTCACCGTGCGCGGGACCGGCGCGGCCGCCGAGGCGGGGAAGGCCCGCGAGGTCTTCCTGGACGCCACCACGGGCGAGGTCGCGCTCGGCTACGAGGTCCGCGCCCCCTACCCGGCCGGGACCCCGAGCGCATCCCCGGCCGCCGGGGCCGTCGGTGCCACCGGCGCCGTGGAGCCCGCCACCGGCACCGCCCCGGACGCCCTCGGCCACCCCGTGCCGGTGAACATCGGCCGCCTCCCGGACGGCACCTACCAGCTCACCGACCTCACCCGCCCCGCCGTCATCACCACCTACGACGCGCAGGGCGGGGAGGAGATGGACTACAGCGGCAGCCTGCCCGCCGACGCCCGCCCGGCGGCCTCACCGAGCCCCGACTTCCCGGCCTCGACCGGCACCAGCGGCGCCACCGACGCCCACCTCAACGCCGCCGCCGTCGACGACTTCTACCGCACCCGGCTCGGCCGCGCGGGGATCGACGGCAACAACGGCCCGATCACCTCCGTCGTCAACGTCACCAGCTTCGGCAAGCCGCTGGAGAACGCCTACTGGGACGGCCGGAAGATGGTCTACGGCGGCGGCAGCGGCACCTACCACCCGTTCTCCGCCGCCCGCGACGTGGCCGGCCACGAGATGACCCACGGCGTGGTCAAGCACACCGCGCAGCTGGTCTACGCCGGCCAGTCCGGCGCGCTCGACGAGGCCGTCGCCGACTACTTCGGCAACGCGATCGAGGTGACCAGCCGCGGCATCCCGATGACCGACCCGCGGGCCGCGCTGCTCGGCGAGAGCCTGTGCCGCACCGGCACCCCGGAGTCCTGCGCCGTCCGCCGGCTGGACGACCGCCGCACCACCGTCGCCGACTACGTCGGGGCCCCCGCCGGCGTCGACAACGGCGGCGTGCACCTCAACTCGACCATCGTCTCAGGGGCGCTCTGGGACATCCGGCGCACCCTCGACCCGCTCACCGCCGACCGCCTGGTCTACCGCGCGCTCGCCGAGTACCTCACCCCGCTGGACGGCTTCGTCGACGCCCGCAACGCGGTGCTCGCCGCCGGCCGGGCGCTCGGCCTCGGCCGGGCGCAGCTGCGCACGGTGGCCGCGGCCTTCGACGCGCACGGGATCAAGGAGGGCTGGCAGCGCCGGATCGGCGTCGACAGCCACCCGCTGCTGCGCGAGCTGTCCACCGAGAGCATCGCACCGGACGCGGCCGCCGGCCGCTGGGTGGCGGCGACCGCCGGGAAGGGCGGCAAGGGCAGCCTCGGCGTCTACGCGGGCGCCGTCGCCGGCTCCGCGGAGCCGACCCGGCTCAGCCCGGAGGACGGCCGCTCGCACGGCTGGCCCGCCACCGACGGCACCTCCGCCGCCTGGGCGGCGATGGGCCAGGGCGTCAACGGCCAGTGGGGCATGGAGGTGTTCGCCCGGCCGCTGGACGGCGGTCCGGCCCGCAGCGTCCACAGCGCGGCCAACCAGTACGTCGGCGACGTGCGGATCTCCGGCGGCGACGTGGCCTTCCTGGCCGACGACTTCACCACCGGCCGCACCGGGCCCGTGCTCTCCCGGGGCGGCGCCCCGGCGGTCGCGATCCCGCTGCCCGACGGCCACAGCGCCTCCGACCTGGCCCTCGAGGACGGCCTGCTCGCCTGGACGGAGAGCTGGAGCTCCGGCGGGCGGACGGTGAGCGCGCCGACCGTCTACTCGATCGCCGCGGGCCGGGTCGTCGCCCAGTACCCGGTGGGCGACGCGGCCGGCACCTCCGAGACCCGGGCCTCCGCGACCCGCCTGGCCGGCGGCCGCCTGCTCTGGGTGGAGACGCCCGAGGACCCGTCCCTCGGCAGCTCGATCCGCTCCGGCGCGCTGGACGGCTCGGGGACGGCCCTCGTCCTGGCCGGCGGCACCGCCGAGCCGCGCCGGATCACCGCCCTCACCGCCACCGACCGGGCCGTCACCTTCGGCTACGCCGGCGGCCGGGTCGGCGGCGGCGTGAAGAACGCCGACCTGCCGAAGCTCTGGCAGCTCCCGCTCACCGGCGGCACCCCCGAGCGGGTCTCCTGCAACCGCGGCGGCCAGTACGCGCCGGTGGCGGACCGGGGCACCCGGGTGCTCTGGCTGGACGCCACGGCCGGTCGCACCGATCTGGTCGTGCGCGAGCGCGCGGCCGGCACCTGCTGACCGGAGGGCGGCTGCCCCGGGATCCGACCCAGGGCGCCTGACCCCGGCGCCCGGACCCCGTCCGCCCTCCGGTCGCCCGCCCGGCCGCTGCCACCCCGCAGTGGCCGGGCGGGCCCTTTCCGCCGTCACCACCGGCATTCCTCCCCGCCCCCTCCGGTGCTTGGCGGTGCGGGGCAGGGGCACCCGCCCGTATGTCCGGGGGCCGCAGGGCGCCGGTGGGGAGGCGGCGGTCCTGGACCGTCCGGACCGTCGGACATGTCAGGCAAAACGGAATGGACAGGCATCAATCGCCCCATCCCGGGTACCAGCCTCATCGGAGCGGCCGTGAAGCACCGGAGTGCCACCGCCGACCGCTCCCGCGCCCGTCGGGCGCCACCTGGACCGTCGCTTGAAGAAGCCGGGCAGAGGTCCTCGGGAAGAGGAGCCGCCGTGTGCGCGGGCGAGTCCGCCCGACGTTCTCGCGGCCCGTGGCGTTCCCGCTGCCCTGGAGAACAGCCGTGTCCACACCGACACTCCGAACCGGCCACCGCGCCGACCCCCCGCATGCCCCGTCGACCGCGTCCTCCGCACCGCCGGACGGGTTGCCGCCGGACCTGCCCCCGCGCCCCACCGAGGCGCAGCTGCGGGTCATGGGCAAGACCGAGGCCCGCGAACTCAGCGACGCGCTCTTCGAGCGGCTCGCCGGGCTTCCCCGCGAGACACACGCCTACAGCTACGTCCGCGGGACCATCATCGAACTCAACATGCCGCTGGTGCGGTTCATCGCCGGTCGCTTCCGGCACCGCCCGGAGGACATGGACGACATCCTCCAGGTCGGCACCGTGGGGCTGATCAAGGCCGTCGACGGCTACGACCCGGCCCGCGGCGTCGAGTTCGTCACCTACGCCATCCCCACCATCGCCGGCGAGATCAAGCGCTTCTTCCGGGACACCTCCTGGCCGGTGCGCGTGCCGCGCCGGATGCAGGAGTGCTACCTCGCCGTCGCCCGCGGCTCGGACCGGCTGGAGCAGCAGCTCGGCCGGCTGCCGCATCCCGAGGAGATCGCCGAGGAACTGCACCTCACCGTGGAGGAGGTCGTCGAGGGGTTGGTCGCCAGCCGGGTCTACCGGCCCAACTCGCTGGACGCGCTGCGCGAGCAGGACACCGACGAGTCCGGCAGCGCGCTGCTGGACCGGCTCGGCGCCTGCGACCCCGGTATCGAGCTGGCCGAGTTCCGCACCTCCGTCCGGCCGCTGATCGGGCGGCTGCCCCGCCGTGAGCAGGTGGTGCTCAAGCTGCGCTTCTGGGAGGACCGGACGCAGTCCGAGATCGCCGAGCGGATCGGCGTCTCGCAGATGCACGTCTCGCGGCTGCTCTCCACCACCCTCGCGCACCTGCGCGAGCAGCTGGAGGAGCGCGCGGCGGACACCGCTCCGCACGGCCCGCCCGAACCGGGCTGACCATCCCTTCCACAACCGGCGCCCCTCCGGGCGTTTCCGGCCCCCCGCAGCGGTTAGCCGCGCTGCGGGGGGCCGTCGGCACGAAGGAGGAGCCTCCGCGACCACGCCGCCGTCGAACGACTGCTCGCCGATGGCGCTCCCGGGCACGGGCTGCGCCTCGTCCCCGCCCGCGCGGCCCCCTACCGGACCGCGTGAGCCCCGGTGCCGCCGGACGGCACCGCGTACCAGGAGGAGCACCCGCCATGACCCGCCGACCAGCCCGACCCCCCGACGGCACCGCGACCGTGCCGGACGTACCCGCCGGCCTCACCGTCCACGCCCGCCCGTGGGCCCGCGGCAGCGTCCTCGCGCTGCACGGCGAACTCGACCTCGACTCCGTCGCCGTCCTGCACCGGGCCCTCGACCGCGCCCTCGCCCTCCCCGGCACGGTCGTCGTGATCGACTGCGGCGACCTCGCCTTCTGCGACTCCACCGGCATCGGCGCCCTGCTGGAGGCCGCCGTCCGCGCGGCCGGCTTCGGCAGCCGGATCGAACTCGCCCGCCCCCGGCCCCTGGTCCGCCGGGCGCTGGAACTCACCGGCGCCACCGACGCGTTCCCCGTCCTCGACACCGTTCCGCCGTAGGCCGTGTCCGACCGTTCCCGCCGGGCGTGCGGGGCCGGGGCACGCACGCCCCCGGGGCGCCGACCCCGGAGGCCGCCGATCGGATCCGCGCGGCCGTGAGCGGGCTGCCCGCCGCCGGACTCGCCGACCCCGGGGTGATCGCGAGAGCGCTCCCGGTCGGCCGGGTGCTCGCACCCGCCGCGCTCGCCTACGTCTCGGCGGCCGGCTTCCGGCCGGCCGCCGGCCAGGGGCCGTCCGTCGAGCGGCTGCCGGCCGGGCACCCCGAGCTGACCGGCCTGGAGCGGGCCGCCGGGGCCGAGGACGCCGCCGAGGCCGGCCTGGACGAGATCACCTCGCCCGCGTTCGCCGTCCGGGTGGACGGCCGGATCGCCGCCGCGGCCGGCTACCGCCGGGGGCCGGCCCGCACGGCCCACCTGGCCGTGCTGACCGCGCCCGACCGGCGGGGCCTGGGCCTCGCCCGCGCGGTCGGCGCCGCGGCCGTCCGGCACGCGCTCGCGCAGGACCTGTTCCCGCAGTGGCGGGCGCGGGTCCCGGCGTCGCGGCGGGTGGCGGCCGGGCTCGGCTTCGCCGAACTCGGCTTCCGGCTCAGCGCCGAGCCGGTCTGAGCGGGTGGCGGCCCGGTCCGGTCAGGCCGGCGCCTCCGCGAGCGGCGCCCGGCGGCGTCCGGCCGAGGTCAGCGCGGGCTGAGCAGGCAGAACTCGTTGCCCTCCAGGTCGGCGAGCACCGTCCAGGAGATCGCGGAGGGGTCCACACCGGCGTCGGTGGCGCCCAGGGCGAGCAGGCGGGCCTTCTCGGCCGCCGGGTCGTCACCGCGGTAGGGGCTGATGTCGAGGTGGACCCGGTTCCACCCGCTCTTGGTGTCGGGGGTGCGGACGAACTCCAGGTAGGGGCCGACGCCCTGGGCGGAGCGCATGGTCGCGTGGTCGTCGGCGACCTCGTGCAGCGTCCAGTCGATGGCCTCGTCCCAGAACCGGGCCATCTCGCGCGGGTCGGCGCAGTCGACCACCACGGCGGCGATCGGCCCGGTGCCCCGGTAGACCGGGCGGGGCTCCAGGACGCAGAACTCGTTGCCCTCCGGGTCGGCCATGACCGTCCAGGGGACGTCGCCCTGGCCCACGTCGGCGAGGGTCGCGCCGAGCCCCTTCAGGCGGGCGACCAGCTCCTCCTGGTGGGCCTTCGAGGTGGTGGCCAGATCGACGTGGACCCGGTTCTTCCCCGTCTTGGGCTCCGGGCGGGCGACGAGGTCGATGCAGACGGCCGTCGGGTCGGGGTAGGCGAAGCCCACGGGTTCGAGGTTGGTCACGCCGGGGCCCTCGCTGTCGACGCCCCAGCCGAGCGCCTCCGCCCAGAACCGGCCGAGCGCGGTGTCGTCCTGGGCCTTCATGTTGATCTGTACAAGTCGTGTCGCCATGCCGAAGATCATATTCACTGGGATGGTCATCGCACTCCGGGCATCCGGATCTCCAGGTGGCCGGAGAGCACCCGGGCCTGGAGCACGGGCTGCGGCGCGGTGGCCGGACCGCGCGCGACCTCGCCGTCGCGCAGCCGGAACTCGCTCCCGTGCCACGGACAGCGCAGGCACCCGTCCACCACGGTGCCCTCGGACAGCGGGCCGGACAGGTGCGCGCAGCGCTCCGCGAGGACGTGCCAGCCTCCCTGCCCGTCGTGCACCACGACCACCGCCAGCCCGTCGACCGCACGGCGCACCGGTTCGCCCGGCGGGAAGTCCTCGACCGGCCCCACGGCGACCCAGTCCGGCGGCGCCAGCCGCTGCACGGCAGCCGCCCGGTTCGGGCCCGCGGCCTGCCGGTAGGACAGCTGGCCGCCGAGCACGCCGCCGACCGACACGGCCGTCAGGCCGGCCAGGCCGAGCAGCCGGCCCTTCAGCCGCCGGTGGCGGCAGCGGGCCAGCAGGGAGCCCGCGAACAGCAGGACGCCGACGTTGTTGGCGGCGGCGTGCACCAGACCGGTGCGCCGCCGGGGCGGGTCCAGCCGCGCCCAGTCCGCCCAGCCCGCCACGGCGGCGGGCCCGGCCGCCGCCAGCCCGGCGGCGACCAGGACGCCCGCGGCCCGCCGGTTGCCGGGCAGGGTGTCCAGGATCTCCGCCGAGATCCAGCAGCCGAGCGGCAGCTGGACCAGGGCCGGGTGCAGCGGATGGCCGAGCCAGACACCGTGCAGCAGATCGCGGTAGCGGCCGAGCGGCAGGCCGTTCAACGCGTCGGCCAGCGGCGCGGCGGGGCGGTCCAGGAAGCGCCAGCCGGCCGGTGCGTCCAGCGCGTCGCGCAGCCACCGGGAGCACGGCCGGGACCGCGGGAGGTCGGGGGAGGGGGAGGAAGTGTCCATACCCGGCGGCTTGCCGACCGGCGCCCGGGCAAACCCGCGACCCGCCGTCCGGCCGGGGCGCCCGCTCGGCGACTCTCCGTCGCGTCACGATGACGGTACGTGTCCGCGTGGGCATACTGTGCGACAGGATCGGGAGGTGGCCATGGCCATGGTGGATGTCGCCGAACTGCGGCGGCTGGTCGCCGAGCACGACGCCCTGGCCGGGGACCGCTCGCCCGACGCCCGGCAGCGGCTGCGGGACATCGGGTACACCATCGGCGTCTACACCGGGGAGCCGGACGCGGTCCGCGCGCTGGCGCGGGCCCGGGGACTGCTCGACGCGGGCCACAGCGGCCACGACGGCCATCCGGGTGCCCCCGCCACCTCGGGCCGGCCGACGACCCCGGCCGACGCGCTCCCGGACGCCCTGCTGGCGGAGCTCGGTGAGCTGGCCGCCCGCGAACAGGGGCGGTCGCGGTCCTTCTCGACCCTCGGCGACGTGCTCCACCTCGCCCGGGTGGCGCTGCCCGACTGCGCGGGGGCGGCGGTGAGCACCTGGCACGACGAGGGGTCGGTGCACACCCTGGCGGCGGGATCGCCGCAGCTCCTGGCGCTGGAACGGGCGCAGGGCGAGGCCGGGGCCGGGCCGCTGTCACGGACCAGGGCGCAGGGGGAGGGGCACGTCGTGGTCCGGATCGAGCAGGGTCGGCCGGGGCGGTTCACCGACCGGGCCCGCCGCTGCGGCATCCGCACCGTGGTCGCGGCCCACCTGAGGACCCACCCGCACGGATGCACGGCCTTCAGCGCCTACCTGCACGCCCCGGAGGAGCCCGGAGCCCCGGTCCTGCGGCTGATCGCGGCGCTCGCCCTCCAGGCGTCGATCGCCCTGGACCGCTCGGCCCTGGCCCGGACGGTGGCCGACCTGCTGGACCGGCGGCACACCACGGGGCTGGCCATGGGGGTGGTGATGGAACGGTACGGGGTCGCCCCGCACACCGCGCTCATGCTGCTCGCCCAGGTGGCCCAGCGGCTGGACACCGACCTCGGCACGGTGGCCCGGCGGCTGGCCGACCGCGACCGGCCGGGCGCCCGCACCCCGTCCGACCCGGGCTGACCCGTCCCGGGGGACGGCTCCGAGGTGCGGTCCCGCCCGTCGTGCGGACAATCGACAGGCGGGGGCCGAACCGAAGGAGGCGGGCCATGATCGACCCGTACCGTCGCTACGCGGTGACCTTGCCGGTCACGACCCGGGGACACGCGCCGCCCGCCGTCGTCGTCGTCCACCGCACCGGCGCCTTCGGGCCGGGCGGCAACCCCGTGTGGGCGAGTGCCGACGGCGGTCTCCGGGTGGAGATCGCCGGCCGGGTGGCCGCCGTCCTGGCCGCGCCCCCCGGAAGTGCCCGGCACCCCTGTCTGGACGCCGTACCGCTGCCCTGAGCGCGCGTACGCATACCGGCGGGGGCGTGCACCGTCCGGTGCGCGCCCCCGCCGCACGTCATCGGGCGGCCGCCGCCATCGTCTCGCGCACCGTGACCAGGCACGGATCGCAGTAGCGGTCGGGCACCCCGGCCGGCCCGTCCAGGCCGTTCGGGACCACCCGGCGGGACAGCTCCAGCAGCTGCCCGCAAAGCGCCGTTGACGCATCGTCCTTCGACACCACGTGCCACACCAGGCCCGACGGCTCCACCGCCGGATCGGACTCGGCCCACATCTCGTACACGACTGCCTCCCGGAGCAGGGGATCGGGCTTCCCATGCAATCCCGGGCGGCGCCGGTCGGCCACCGGGTGGCACCCACTGGGACGGTTCTTCGGTGACCAGGGGGGTTACCGGCGCCGAGACCGGGCAGGCGCGCGGTCGAGGCCGGGACGGGCCCGGCCCGAGACCCGCAGGGAGGCACCGGATGAGCATGGTCAAGGAGTCGGTCGACGTCGACGTGCCGCTGCACGACGCGTACAACCAGTGGACGCTGTTCGAGGAGTTCCCCCGGTTCATGGAGGGCGTCGACGCGGTGACCCAGCTGGACGACCGCCACAACCACTGGCGGACCAGTATCGGCGGGGTCAGCCGTGAGTTCGACACCGAGATCGTCGACCAGCTGCCGGACGAGCGGATCGCCTGGCGGACCGTCGACGGCGAGGTGGACCAGAAGGGCGTCGTCAGCTTCCACCGCATCGACGAGGCGCACACCCGGGTCAGCCTGGCCATCGACTACCGGCCCGAGGGGATGGCCGAGAGGGCCGGATCCGCCCTCGGCATGGTCGACCGGCGGGTCAAGGGCGACCTGCGGCGGTTCAAGGACTTCATGGAGGAACGGGGCCGGGCCGAAGGCGGCTGGCGCGGCCGCGTCACCCCGGGTTGAGGCCGGAGCGGTCCCCGCGACGACGGCGGGCTCGGCCGTTCCGCGGTCTTCGGCGTGTCCACCCGCTCCCGCCGTCCGCACCGGGGGGCGATTGCCCCGGCGCCCGCCGGGTAGGCGCGCGGACGTGGAGCACTACGAACCCCCGGAGGGCGGCGGACCCGGCGCGTACGGCGCGGCGGGGTACGACCTGTGCGACGAGTGCGGCCTGGTCGTCCTCGGCGATGAACTGCTCGGCGCGCTCGTCCCGGACTCCTCCGCCGTCCACGTCTTCGACCCCGAGCTCGACGGTCGGCGGGTCGTCACCGCCTGCTCGGCCGAGCACCTCGCCGCGCTGATCGAGGTCTACCGCAACCGCCCGTTCGTCCACGAGGAGCAGTGGGCGGCCAAGGTCTGCCGCACGCTCGCCGAGCACGACGAACCGGTGCCGCTCAGCATGGTCGCCGCGCTGAGCGGCCTCTCCGAGCACCAGGCGCAGTGCGGCGTGGACTGGCACAACGCCCGCGCCCGCGAATGGCGCGCCCGCTACGGCGACGGCGACCCCGACACGTCCTGAGGCGCCGCACCCCCGGCGGCCGGCGGCTCGGGACCGTCGCCCTCCCGGGCCTCCGCCGGGCCGTCCTCCGGGTCTCCACTCCCGTGCCGAGGTACGGGCCCGGGATCCGGGTCCCGCCTCGGGACCCCCTCCGGCCGCCCGGCCGCCTGGTTCACCCTGACGGCCCATGAGCGTCGTCTGGCACTCACCACTGCCTCCCTCGACTCCATCGGCGGGCCCAGCGCCCACCGGTGGCCGGCCGCTACCCGGTGCCGTGGCCGCCCACACCCGTAGCCCGCCGCGGTCCACCGTCCGGCGCGTGTGCCGAGCGCCGTCCCGGGTACCCGCCCGCACCGGGAACCGGCCGACCAGGAGGAGAACCATGACCCGCGACAGCAAGGCCCTGGCCATCGTGACCAACTACGGCGTGGAGCAGGACGAACTCCTCGTCCCGCTGCGCCATCTGCGCGACGACGGCGTCCAGGTCGACATCGCGGCCGTCGAAGCCGAGGACATCCGCACCCTGGTCGGGGACGAGGACCCCGGCGAGACGGTACGTCCCACCCACACCCTCGGCGAGGTCGACGCCGCCGACTACGACCTGCTGCTGATCCCCGGCGGCACGATCAACGCCGACACCCTGCGGCTCCAGGAGGAGGCCGTCGGGCTGGTGCGCGCCTTCAGTGCCACCGGCCGCCCGATCGCCGCCATCTGCCACGGTCCCTGGCTGCTCGCCGAGGCCGGCGTGGCCGACGGCAAGCGGCTGACCTCGTACCCGTCGCTCCGCACCGACCTCACCAACGCGGGCGCCCAGTGGAAGGACGAGCCGCTGGTCGAGGACGACACCGGTGGCTGGCACCTGATCACCTCCCGCAACCCGGGCGACCTCGGACCGTTCACCCGGGGCATCGACGCGGCCCTGCGGAGCGCCCCCTCGGGTCCGGGGCGCCCGGGCCCTCGACAGGAGCCGGGTCCTGGCCGACACTGATCGGCGTGGGGGACAGTGCGCTGTGGGTGGCGGCTTTGACCGGTGGGACGGCTGTGTTCGCGAGCTGGGTCACCACTCTGGGGAACGTGCGGGCCGCGCGGGTCCAGGCCGAGGCGTCGGTGCAGGCCCAGCACCGGGAACGGGTGCGGGAGCTGCGGCGGGCCGGGTACCTGGAGGTGATGGACCGCGCCCACGCCACGGGTGAGCTGTACCGCAGGGTCGGGGACGCGTTCCATCAGATTCCGGAGCCGGCCGCGCAACTGGCACGTCTGGAGCACCTGCGCTCCGAGTTGCGCGAAGCCTTCGACCCGCTGACGCGCAGCGTACGGATCGTCGTGCTGGAGGGGCCGCCGGCGACGGCCGAGGCCGCTCAGGCGGTGCTCGACGCGGCACGGGAGGCGAACCGGTGCCTGTGGCGGGTGACGTGTGACGGCGCGGATGCGCGCGCCGGGTTCGAGGGGGCGCAGGGCGCCTACCTGGAGGCGCTGGGGCGGTTCGTCGACGCGGCGCGCGCGGCGACCGCGGCCTCCTGACCACGGAGGCCGCGGCCGGGCAGGCTACGCGTCGCCCCCGACGGCCCGTTGGGCGCCCACCCGGGCGAAGTGCGGGAAGTCGGCCGCGGTGAGGGCCGACAGGCCCGCCCGGTCCGGCGGGCGACTGCCGTAGGGGCGCCGACGCCGCCCAGGCAGGCGGGGAGCACGGCCAGGTGCCGCCGAGCGGCTGCTCGCCGTCCGGCTCGTAGGCCGCGCGCTCGCGCCGCAGGAGGGCCCCGGGTGGGTCACCATCGGTACCACCGGTTTCCGCCGGCGCGGCCGCCGGCCCGGAACACGAAGCCGAGCAGCCAGAGCACCAGGACGATCAGCGCGATCCACCAGAGCGCGTGGACGGCGAAGCCCACACCGCCGAGGATCAGCGCCAGCAGCAGGACGAGGGCGAGGACGAGCATCGGGTACCGCCTTTCATCGGCCGGATCATCAGTCGGACCTGGCGTGTGCCCGGTCGGGCGCCGTCCATGCGTGCCACCGCCCGGTCCGGGTAGCCGCCCGTGCGGGCCGCCGGAGCGCCCGGCCGGTCCCCGTCGCGGAAGGAGGCCGTCATGCACCGTGACGCAGACCTGCTGGAGGAGCTCACCGCCGACCACCGGGTGGTGCGCACCCACTTCAGCGAGATGCAGGGCATGCCGCTCGGCGACCCGGCCCGCGGCGAGCTGGCCGCCGTGATCGTCGACGAACTGGTCCGCCACACCGTCGCGGAGGAGCGGCACCTGTACCCGCTGGCCCGTGAGCGGCTGGCCGACGGCCCCGCGGTGGTGGACCGGGAGCTCGCCGACCACCGGGGCGTGGAGGTACTGCTGGAGGAGCTGCGGCTGAGCGACGCCGGCACCAACCGCTTCGACCGCCTGGTGGCGCAGGTGGGCGAGGAGGTGACCCGGCACGCCGGCGACGAGGAGGCCCGGCTCTTCCCCGCCCTGCGCGCCGTCACCACGCCGGAGGAACTGCGCGACCTCGGCGAGCGGGCCCGTGGGACGAAGTCCCGCTCCACCGGACGCCCCCGCCACCGACCCCCGACGAGTCGGCCGGCCGACCGCCTGCCCCCGCCCGAACGCACCCCCGCCCAGCGCCTGCGCGCCTTCCTGACCCCGGGCTGACCGCGGCCCGTCCCTGATAGGCAACTCTAGTTGACTATTCTCGTTAGTCAACTAGAGTTGCTTGCATGTCCGTCGCAGAGAACCCCCTTCCTCCGGATCCCGCGGACAGCCTGGCGGCCGTCGTGGCGCTGCGGCGCCTCGCCGACCAGCTGGAGAACGCCGCCGTCGAGCAGGCGATGCGGGCGGGCTGGAGCTGGCCGCAGGTCTCCGAGGCACTCGGCGTGACCCGCCAGGCGGTCCACAAGAAACACGCCAAGCGGCTGATCGCCGCCGGAGTCGAGCTGAGGAGGCGCGGCGATTGAGCGCGTTCGACAAGTACCTGCACGGGGTCGTCGTGCGGGCGATGAGGGAAGCCCGGGAGGACGGGTCGGCGACGATCGACGCCCATCACCTCCTGCTGTCCCTGGCGGCGGATCGGGGATCCACCGCACAGCGGGTCCTGGCCTCGGCCGGGCTCGACCGGGACGCCGTCCGCGCGGCGCTGGACCGGGAGTTCGAGCACAGCCTGAGCCTGATCGGGGTGTCCCCGGCGGCCAACGACCTGCCCAGGCCGAGCCCCGCGACTCAGGAGCCGGCGCTGGGCGCGTCGGCCAGGCTCGCACTCGACCGGAGCTTCGCCACCGCCCGGAAGAAGGACCTGCGGTCGGCGCACCTGCTGCTCGGGATCCTGGAGGCCCGCATCGGCACCGTGCCGCGCGCACTCGCCCTGGCCGGGGTCGACCGGGCCGAACTGGCGGACCGCGCCGGGCGGACGCTCGACGGCGGGGACCGGTGACCGCCGGGTCCGCGCCGGCCACGGGAGCCGGGCGCCACGGGGCCGCTCAACACGTCCTCGACCGGGCCGTGACGCAGGGCGGTCTGCCGGGGATCCTCGCCGAGGTCCGCGACGGCGAGCGGTCGTGGTTCGGGACGGCGGGAGCGGCCGACACCGGGACGGGCCGCCCGCGCTCGCGGCAGGACCGGTTCCGCATCGGCAGCATCAGCAAGACGTTCGTGGCGACCGTGCTGCTGCAACTGGCCGCCGAGGGCCGGCTGGGCCTGGACGACACGGTGGAGCGGTGGCTCCCCGGGGTGATGGGCGGCTCGGGCGCCAGTCTGAGGATGCTGCTCCAGCACACCAGCGGGATCTTCAACTACACCGACGACCAGGAGGCGCTCAACCGCCGCCCGACGCACTCCCCGGAGTCGCTGCTGCGGATCGCTCTGGCCCACCCGCCCGTCTTCGCGCCGGGCACGGGCTGGGCGTACTCCAACACCAACTACGTCCTGGCCGGCATGATCGCCGAACGGGCCGCCGGCCGCGGACTCGCCGAGGAGATCGATGCGCGGATCGCCCGCCCGCTCGGCCTGACGGGCACGTACCTGCCGCCGGCCGGCGACCCGGCGATCCGGGGGCCGCACGCCCGGCACTACACCAGGCTGTTCCGCACCGACCCCGGAGCCCCGGTCCACGACGCGACCGAGTTCGAGCCCTCGGTCTTCTGGGCGGCGGGCGGCATGATCTCCACCGCGGGAGACCTCAACCGCTTCCTCGGCGCCCTGCTGGGCGGACGGCTCCTGCCGCCCGATGGGCTGCGCGAGATGCTGACCACCGTGCCCACCCGCGACTGGATCGCCGATGCGGAGTACGGCCTCGGCCTCTCCTCGGTGCGGCTGCCCGGTGGGGAGACGGTCTGGGGCATGGGGGGCGCGCTCTTCGGATCGTGGACCTACGCCTACGGGGCCCGCGACGGCAGACACCTGGTCGCCGTCAACGTCAACGGCGACTGGACCGACGACGGGTGGGACGACCCCATCGGCGTCTTCACCGACCTGCTCCGGGCGGAGTTCGGCCGCTGCGGCGGCACCTGACGCACCCCGCCCGACGCACCCCGCGGGCCGCCCGGCTCCGGTCACCGCTGGGCGGCGAGGACCAGGATCAGGGCTGCCAGGCCGAGCGTCAGCCGGGCCGCGTAGTCGCCGAGCAGCCCCGGGTGCGGGCGGCGCAGCGGCAGCACGACGGCGCGGTGGAGGCGGCCCGGGCCGGCGCGGCCCCAGGTGTACCGCCGCGCGGGCGTGGCGGTCCCGCGCGCAACGCCGTCCGGTGCGCGATCACCGGGGCGGGACCACCCGTTCGCCGCAGGCCGGGCGGGAAGCTGTGATCATCCCACCGGCCTGCGGCGAACGGTGTGCGGGAGCGGGTCAGTCCGGCGGTTCCTGCGGCCGCGGCTCACCGGTGGGCCGGTCGGGCGGGGGCTCACGCTTCGGCTCCCCGGCCTCGGGGCCGGTCCGCGCGTACTCGGGGCCGTCCGGCGGGCCCTTGTCCTCCTCGCGCGCCGGCGGGGGACCTCCCTCGCCGGTCATCCGCGACTCGGGCGTCTCGGTCCGCACGGGTGGATCCGGAGTCCTGCGGGTGCGGTCGTCCGGGTCGGTCATGGTCATCACCCACTTCCGGTGCGTCGCCCGCGGCGTCAGTCCTTGCCCGCGTCCTTGATCTTCTCGGCGGCCTGCTTGAGGTCGCTCTTCATCTGGGTGCCGCGCCCCTTGGCCTCCATCGTCCGGTCGCCGGTGGCGCGGCCGGCGGCCTCCTTGGCCTTGCCGCGGGCCTTCTCGGCCATGTTGCGGATCTTGTCGTCGGTCGCCATGGTGTTCGCCTCCGTTTCGACGGTGGCGGGCCGGTGCCCGCCCGGGGCGCGTCTGCCCAGGAGCGGGCGCTCCATGCATCAGCCGGACGGGTGAACGGAGGCCGTCAGCCGGGCCAGGTCGTCGACCACGTCCTCCGGGCGCCCGCGCCGCCGGAGGGAGCGGCGCTGGCGGTCGGCGCCGCTGCCCAGCCGGCGCAGCCGGTCCAGCCCGGCCTCGACGGCGGCGAGGTCGCCGGCGGCGGCCAGCCCCGGCGCGGCCCGCTCCAGCAGCCGGTCCACCAGGTCGGGCATCGGCACCGGCCACCCGGTGAACGGGTCGATGCCCTCGCCCACCGGGCCGGTCATGGCCGCCCGGCGGTGGGCGGCCGACAGCCGGCCGTGCGGCACGGCGGGCGGAGGCATTCCGGCCCGGGCCTCGTCGAGCAGCACGGCGCCCAGGCCGCGCAGCAGCCCGGCCAGCAGCACCACGGTCCCCAGGTCGGCGTTGGCGTCGGCGACCCGCACCTCCAGCGTCGGCAGGTGCTCGGAGGGGCGGGAGTACCAGTAGATCATCCGGCGGTCGAGCAGGGTCCCGCGGGCGACCAGGGCGTCGGCGCGCCGCTCGTAGCCCCGCTCGTCCACCAGCGGGGCCGCGCCGACGGTGGGCCAGCGCGACCAGCGGACGTCCCGCCAGCTGGCGAACCCGCTGTCCCGGCCGTGGTCGAACGGGGAGTTGACGGTGAGGGCCTGGAACACCGGCAGCCACGGCCGCAGCCGGTTGCCGAGCGCCAGCGCCAGGCCGCGCTCGAAGCTGCCCAGGTGGACGTGGCAGCCGCACAGCGCCCCGGCGTTGTCGGCGGCCGCCGCCGGGTAGCGGGCCGCGACCAGGTGGTAGCGCGGATTGTCGGTGAGCAGGGCCGGCTCCGGACCCACCAGCACCGGCGTCCCCCCGGAGACCAGCAGGCAGCCCGCGTCGGCGGCCGCGGCCACCAGGACGGCGCGCAGCCGGGCGAGGTCGTCGGCCAGCTCCTTGAGCCGCAGCGCGGGTCGGGAGGAGGTCTCCACCTGGACCTGGAAGATCTCCGGCTGGACCTGGTCGTCCAGCACCGCGGCGGCCGCCGCCAGGACCCGCGGCCCGCAGGCGACCGGCAGCCGGGTGCGGCGGTCGACCAGCAGGAACTCCTCCTCCACCCCGACGGTGGGCACCGTCCTCGGGGTCGGGTGCGCGGTCACGGCCCGCTCCGCCGCGGACCGCGGGTCGGCGCGGCGCCGACCGCCGTGCCCGGCAGCCCGGCGGCGGCCGCCGGCGCGAGCGGGCCGTGGTGCTGGGAGGCCCACAGCTGGGGGCTGCGCCCGTGCGCCTCGTCGTCGAAGCGGCCGCGCACGCCGTGGTCGACGGTGTCGTCGACCGGCGTCCACCGGTCGAACTGCGGGGTGTTGACGGCCGGCAGCCGCACCATGGTGACCCGCACGCCCGAGTCGGCGGCGAGCAGTTCGCAGCGCGGTGCCTCGTGCCGGCCCTGGACGGCGTGCTTGGCGCCGCTGTAGGCGCTCTGCAGCGGGATGCCCCGGTAGGCGATGGCCGAGCCGACCTGGACGACGGTGCCCCGGTCACGGGGCAGCATCCGGTGCAGCGCGGCGCGGGTGCCGTTCACGTACCCAAGGTAGGTGACCTCGGTGACCCGGCGAAACTCGGCGGGGGTGATGTCCGCGAAGGGCGCGAACACCCCCGTGAAGGCGTCGTTGACCCAGACGTCGATCGGGCCGAACTCCTCCTCGGCCCGGGCCGCGGCGGCCTCGCAGGCCTCGGGGCCGGCGACGTCGGCCGGGACGACCAGGGCCCGGGCACCCGCCGAACCGGCTTCGGCGGCCGCGGCGTGCAGCCCGGCCCGGCCGCGCCCGGCGAGCACCGGCCGGTCGCCGCGGGCGGCGAACTCCCGTGCGCAGGCGCGGCCGACCCCGGCCCCGGCCCCCGTGACGACGACGGTGCGTTGCGGCGGATGGCGATGAGTCCTCATGCCGGGCGTGTTGCCGCCCGAGCGGGGGAGAAACGTTCCCCGGTGCCGCGGCGGCTCAGTCCGCCGGGGGGCGCCTTCCACGGCCCTTGCGCCGCTCTCCCCGGCCGTAGTGGCGGCGCAGCTGGATCACCGGCAGGAACAGCCAGCAGCAGACGAAGTAGGCCATCACCGCGGCCGTGATCAAGGCGGCCGGCGCGCCGTCGAGGGCCTCCCGCAGCAGCAGGAGCAGTGCCGAGCCGATGGTGAGGGCCAGCAGCACCAGCCCGATCGCGACCAGCCGCGCGGCGGCGTCGACCAGCTCCGGCTTGAGCCGGCGGCCGGCGAAGAGCCGGTGGTAGGAGACCGGCGCGGCGAGCGAACCCGTCGCCAGCGCGCCCAGGACCACGGTGACGACGTACAGATTCCGGTCGAATTGCTCCAATTGGGCGAAGCGCGGCATGAAGACGACGCTCAGCAGGAAGCCGAACAGGACCTGGGAGCCGGTCTGCGCGACCCGGACCTCCTGGAGCAGATCGCTCCAGCGCCGGTCCGCGCGCTCCTCCGGCGACTCCTGCCGCCCGCTGCGGTCCGGGGCGGGGCCCTCCCGCCCGGTCGCTCCCGGCGCCATCCGGCCCACCTCCGTCCTGTCCGTCGCACCCCTCCCGCGCGGTCGCCGCGCACCCCCTCCGGATCATCCTCCGGGCGCGCCCGCCCCGCGTGTAGCCGGACCGCCGCCGGGCAAACGCGAACCGTGGACGACACGACCCGGACGCCCCCCGGATGCGCGGTACGGGACCGCGGACCCGCTGCTCCCCGGCATCCGCGCGGACCGACCGCCCGCGCGGCATCATGGTCTGTGCGGCACGACGCCGTTCCTACCGGACCGGGAGCCAGCCATGCACCACTCCGCCGGGGGCACGGGGGACACCGGGCGCGGGGCGGGGGACCCGGACCGCAGGCCCCCCGACGCCTACCGGCCGGGGGAGCTGCGGATCACGGTGCGCCGCGAAGGGCCGGTGCGGATCGTCGCCGTGGGGGGAGAACTGGACCACGACTCGGCCGACGGGCTGCGCACCGTGCTGGCCGGGCCCCGGGAGGACGGCCTCGCCCGGATCCTGGTCGACGTCGCCGACCTGCGCTTCTGCGACTCCACCGGCCTGAACATCCTGCTGCAGGCCCGGCAGGACGCCGAGCTGGCCGGCGTCCGGCTGGAGGTCGCCGGGCCGCGCCCCGCCGTGCTGCGGCTGTTCGCCGTCACCGGGGCGGACACCGTGCTGCGGATCCACCCCGACGTCGCGTCCGCGCTGGCGGCGGACCGCGGCCCGGCCGGCCCGTGAGGGGCCGTGATGACCGGCCCTGAACCCGCTCCGGATCCGGACGAGACCCGCCGGCTGACGTTGAACGGCACCCGGGGGGCGGTGCAGCGGTCGCGCGAGTTCAGCCGCCGGGCGCTCCTCGACTGGCACTGGCTGGAGGTCGACGGCGAGCACTGGCCCGACGAGGAGCAGATGGCCGTCTTCGAGGACGTCCTGCTGATGGTCTCCGAACTCGTCACCAACGCCTGCCTGCACGCACCCGGCGGCCCGCGCGAACTGCGGCTGCGCTGGGACACCCTGCGGCTGCGGGTCGAGGTCAGCGACGCCAGCCCGGTACCGCCGCGGCTGCGCCCGTCCGCCGATCCGGGGCGGCCGGGCGGGCACGGGCTGCGCGTGGTGGACCGGCTCGCCCGTGCCTGGGGCTCGCGGCCCGAGGGCGCGGGCAAGTCGGTCTGGCTGGAGGTGCGCTCGCCGCTGGACCACCGCGGGCCGACCGGTGCCCGGGGCCGTTGAGCCCCGGGCACCGGTCGGGCGTCGCGGCACGTCGGGCGTCGCGGCACGCGCTCAGCGGGCCGGCCGCGGTTCGGTCGGCGGCCCCGGGTCGGGGTCCGGCGGCGGGAACGGCGGCACCGGGGGCGGCGCCGGGTCGGGCTCGGGCCCGGGCAGGGGATTCGGAGGGGGATGCGGGTACGGATGGGGGAACGGCTCGGTGTCCGGATGGCCGGGCGGCGGGACGGTCGGAACAGTCATGGCGCACCTCACGGTGGTCGGCGGCCTCAGTGGCCGAGCGCGTGGGAGAGTTCGCGCTTGTTCATCGTGGAGCGCCCCTTGATGCCGCGCTGCCCGGCCCCGTTGTCCAGCTGGTCGTAGGTGGGCCCGCCGGCGCCCCGGTGGCGAGCGCTGCCCGCCGCGCCGGCCGGAGGAGACGTCGTGGGTGGAACCGCGGCCGGCGGTCCTGGGCCCGCCGTGCCGGGCGCGTTCCTCGTCGACCGTCCGGGCGGCGATCTCCTCGGCCCGCCGCCCGCTCTCGCCGCGGTCCAGCGCCCTGTCCTTGATGTGCTCGTACTGGTGCTCCCGCCCGGGGCTCGATCCTCGGGGCATGGCGGTGCTCCTTTCGGGTTCCCCGTCCTCGCCGACCGCGCCTACCCGGTCGGCGGGCGGCGAACCACGACTTTCGGCGGTCGCGGCCCGACCTCCCGTGTGTCCCCGCCGCGCGACGGTGGCACAGTGGGAGGCGGGGCGGCGCCGCCGCTCCCGACGGCCGGTGCCGCCCGTCGGGCGATCCGGCCGTGCGGTCGATCCGGACGGTGGACGGATGGACGAGCAGCGGGCGCCGGACACGGTGCCGGACAGCGCGCCGGACGCCGTAGCCGTCCGCGCGGACCAGCCCGAGCAGGTCCTGCGGCAGCTGCTGGCGGGGCTGACGGCGGTGCGCGACGGCGACTTCCGCACCCGGCTGGGCCCCGACCTGCCGGGCGTCCCGGGCGAGATCGCGGCCGTCTTCAACGGCATGGCGGAACAGCTCGACCGGGTGACCTCCGAGGTGACCCGGGTGGCCCGGGAGGTCGGCAGCGAGGGCCGGCTCGGCGGCCAGGCCCACGTCCCCGGCGCGGCCGGGACGTGGCTGGACCTCACCGACGCCGTCAACGCGATGGCCGGCGACCTCACCCGGCAGCTGCGCAACATCGCCCAGGTGACCACGGCGGTGGCCCGCGGCGACCTCACCCAGAAGATCGAGGTCGACGCGCGCGGCGAGCTGCTGGAACTCAAGAACACCGTCAACACGATGGTCGGCCAGCTCTCGGCGTTCGCCGACGAGGTGACCCGGGTGGCCCGGGAGGTCGGCAGCGAGGGCCGGCTCGGCGGCCAGGCCGACGTCCGCGACGTCTCCGGCACCTGGCGCGACCTCACCGAGTCGGTCAACGTGATGGCGGACAACCTCACCGCCCAGGTCCGCGCCATCGCCGAGGTCACCACGGCGGTCGCCGGGGGCGACCTCACCCAGAAGATCCGGGTCGACGCGCGGGGCGAGATCCTGCTGCTCAAGGAGACCATCAACACGATGGTCGACCAGCTCTCGGCGTTCGCCGACGAGGTGACCCGGGTGGCCCGGGAGGTCGGCACCGAGGGCAACCTCGGCGGCCAGGCCACCGTCCGGGGCGTCTCGGGCACCTGGAAGGGCCTGACCGACAAGGTCAACGTGATGGCCTCCAACCTCACCGGCCAGGTCCGCTCGATGTCCGAGGTGGCCACCGCCGTCGCCCGCGGCGACCTCTCCCGGAAGATCACCGTGGAGGCCAAGGGCGAGATGGCCGCGCTCGCCGGGGCGATCAACACCATGGTCGACACCCTCTCGGTGTTCGCCGACGAGGTCACCAGGGTGGCGCGCGAGGTCGGCACCGAGGGCACCCTCGGCGGCCAGGCGCGCGTCCCCAACGTCGCCGGGACGTGGAAGGACCTCACCGACAACGTCAACTTCATGGCGCACAACCTCACCAGCCAGGTGCGCAACATCGCCCAGGTGACCACGGCGGTCGCCGAGGGCGACCTCACCCGCAAGATCGACGTGGACGCGCGCGGCGAGATCCTGGAGCTCAAGACCACCGTCAACACCATGGTCGACCAGCTCGGCTCCTTCGCCGACGAGGTGACCCGGGTCGCCCGCGAGGTCGGCACCGAGGGCCGGCTCGGCGGTCAGGCCGAGGTCGAGGGCGTCTCCGGCACCTGGAAGCGGCTCACCGAGAACGTCAACGAGCTCGCCGGGAACCTCACCCGGCAGGTCCGCGCGATCGCCGAGGTCACCAGCGCCGTCGCCGAGGGCGACCTGACCCGCTCGATCACCGTGGACGCCTCCGGCGAGGTCGCCGACCTCAAGGACAACGTCAACTTCATGGTGGAGTCGCTGCGCGAGACCACCCGCGCCAACCAGGAACAGGACTGGCTGAAGACCAACCTCGCCCGCTTCACCGGCACCATGCAGGGCAAGCGCGACATCCGCGCCGTCGCCGAGCTGATCACCGACCGGCTGACCCCGCTGGTCGGCGCCCAGTACGGCGCCTTCTACCTGGCCGAGGAGGACGGCGAGGCCACCGCGCTGGCCCGGATCAGCGCCTACGGCCTGCCCGCCGACGGGGCCGCCCCCGCCCGGGTGCGGCTCGGCGAGTCGCTGGTCGGCCAGGCCGCCCGCACCCGGCGCACCGTCACCGTGGACGACCTGCCGCCGGACTACGCCACCATCGCCTCCGGCGCCGGCGCCACCCACGCCCGCTCGGTGGTGATCCTGCCGATCGCCCTGGAGGAATGGCTGCTCGGCGTCATGGAGTTCGCCTCCGTCCACCCGTTCAGCGCCGTCCACCGCGACTTCCTGGAACAGTTCGCCGAGGCCTGCGGCGTCAACATCGGCACCCTGCTCGCCAACGCCCGCACCGACGAACTGCTCGGCGAGTCCCAGCGGCTCACCGCCGAACTCCAGGCCCGCTCCGAGGAGTTGCAGGACGGCCAGGAGGAGCTGCGCCGCTCCAACGCCGAACTCGCCGAGAAGGCGGGACAGCTCGCCGACCGCAACCGCGACATCGAGGCCAAGAACCTGGAGATCGAACAGGCCCGCCAGGAACTGGAGGAGCGAGCCCGGCAGTTGAGCCTCACCTCGATGTACAAGTCGGAGTTCCTGGCCAACATGAGCCACGAGCTGCGCACCCCGCTCAACAGCCTGCTGATCCTGGCCCAGCTGCTCGCCCAGAACACGGCCGGCAACCTCACCCCCAAACAGGTCGAGTACGCGGGCGTCATCCACTCGGCCGGCTCCGACCTGCTCCAGCTCATCAACGACATCCTCGACCTCTCCAAGGTCGAGGCCGGCAAGATGGACCTCACCCCCGAACCCTTCGCCGTCCAGGACCTGCTGGCCTACGTCGAGTCGGCCTTCAAGCCCCTCGCCGACCAGAAGGACCTCTCCTTCCGGATCGCCGTCTCGGACGGCGTCCCGCCCGAACTCGTCACCGACCAGGCCCGGCTGCGCCAGGTGCTGCGCAACCTGCTGTCGAACGCCATCAAGTTCACCGACGCCGGACGGGTCGACCTGCGCATCGAACGCGTCGACGCCGGCGCGCTGCCCGCCGAACTCGGCCAGGCGGACGCCGCGGTGGCCTTCCACGTCGACGACACCGGCATCGGCATCGACCCCGCCCACCTCGACACCATCTTCGGGGCCTTCCAGCAGGCCGACGGCACCACCGGCCGCCGCTACGGCGGCACCGGGCTGGGCCTGTCCATCAGCCGTGAACTCGCCCGCCTGCTCGGCGGGGCGATCACCGTCCGGTCCACCGCGGGACAGGGCAGCCGCTTCAGCCTCTACCTCCCGCTCGCCCGCCGCGACCGGCCCGCCGCCGTCCCGGCCGCCGGCGCCCGGGTGCTGGTCGTCGAGGCCGACCCGCCCGGCCTGCTCACCCTCCTCGCCCGCACCGCCGCCGAGGCCCACGGCGACGACCCCCCGGCCGGTCTGCGCAGCGCCGGCGACGAGGCCGGACTGCGCGCCGCCATCGCCGACGGCCCCTACCGGTGCGCCGTCGTCGACCTCGCCCACACCGGCGAACTCGCCCCGGTGCTGCTCACCGCCCTCCCCGAGAGCACGCCCGTCCTCGGCTACCACGGCGACGGCGGCCCCACCGCGCGGGTCGGCACCATCGTCGAACGCCTCGAACTCTTCTCCGGGCTCGACGGGCTGCGCGAGCGCCTGATCACCCTGCTCGGCGGCCGCCATCCGGCGGCGGACCCCGGCGCCGCCGCGGTCGACGCCGAGGACCCGCTCGCCGGGCGCACCGTGCTGATCGTCGACGACGACATCCGCAACGTCTTCGCCCTCGCCGCCGCCCTCGAACAGCACGGCCTGACCGTCCTGCACGCGGGCGACGGCCGCGCCGGGCTCGACCTGCTGCGCGGGCACCCCGAGACCGACCTGGTGCTGATGGACGTGATGATGCCCGGCCTCGACGGCTACGCCACCATCGCCGCCATCCGGGCGGACGAGCGCTTCGCCCGCCTGCCGGTCGTCGCCGTCACCGCCAAGGCGATGGCGGGCGACCGGGCCAAGAGCCTCGCGGCCGGCGCCGACGACCACGTCACCAAGCCGGTGGACACCGATCTGCTGCTGGAACGGATGCGGCACTGGCTGGACGTCTGATGAGCGACGATCCGCGCGCCCCCGATCCGCGCGCCCCGGCCACGTCCGGCGCCGGGCCGCTCGACCGCGACGTGCCCGCCTCCGCCGCCGATGCCGCCGATGCCGGTGATGCCGGTGATGCCGGTGACGCGGGGGAGGCCGGGGACGACGTCGCGCGGCAGCTCGCGGGAGCCGTCCGGCGCCTCCAGCACACCGCCGAGCGGATGCGTGCCGAGGAGGGCACCCGGGCACTGGTCGACCTCGCCACCGGGATGCTCGCCGAGCGGCTGACCGTCCCGCCCGCCGAGGCCGCCGCCCGGCTGGCCCGGCTCGCCCAGGAGGCCGGGGTCCCGGTCGTCACCCTCGCCGCCGACCTCGTCGGACGGTCCGCAGAGCCCGGTCGGCCCGGTCCGGCCGGGCCGCGGTCCGGGGACTTCCCCCCACCCGAACCGTCCACACCCCCGGGGGAGGCCGACGTTCCCGCGCCGCCCGTCCGGGCGCTCGCCGCCGTGCCCGACCTGGCCGCCGCCGTCGAGGCCGTCCTGCGCCAGGCCGCCGCGCCGCTCGGCGCCCACGCCGTCCTGGTCTGGCAGCGGCTGCCCGCCGGCGCCCTCGCGCTCGCCGCCCAGGCCGGGCTGCCCGCCGACGAGGCCGAGGCCTGGAGCCGGCTGCCGCCCGGCGTCCCGAGCCCCGCGCACCAGGCCCTGGCCACCGGTGCCCCGCACTGGCCCGACGACGCGGCGCCCGCCGGCCCCTGCGTCGGCGGCGCCGCCACGCCCCGGGCCGTCCTCCCGTTGCTCGACGCCGGCCGCCGGCACGGCGCGCTGGAAGTGCTCTGGCCAGGCCCCCCACCCGCCCTCGGACCCGCGCAGCGCCGCCAGCTGCTGGCCCTCGCCGACCTCTGCGCCACCGTCCTGGGCCACCCCGAACCCGCCGTCGCCCCGGACCGGCAGGCCGAGCTGCTGGAGGGCCTGCTCACCCCCGCCCTGCTGCTCGACCCCGTCCTGCGGGACGGCCGGGCCGTCGACTTCACCATCCTGCGCACCAACCGGGCGTTCCAGGACCCGCTCGGCCGCCCCCGCAGCGGCCTGGACGGCACCTCCCTGCTCGAGGCCTACCCCGTGGCCTGCGCCACCGGCCTGCTCGAACCGCTGCTGCGGACCCACGAGACCGGCCGGACCCGCACCGGCGAACGCCTGCACCTGGTCTTCCAGGGCGGCGGCATCACCCAGCCCACCACCCTGCGGATCTCCGTCGCCCCGCTCGACGGGCGGCTGCTGCTCACCTGGCAGCGCGACGCCGACGAGGCGGGGGAGTCCGAGCAGACCGCACTGCTGCGCCAGGCCCAGCGGCTCGCCCGGGTGGCCGGGTTCGAGGAACGGCCCGCCACCGGCCGGATCCTCTGGAACGCGGGCCTGCCGGAGCTGTTCGGCCTGCCGCCCGGCGCCCCGGCCGTCCCGCTGGCCCGGCTCGACCGGTACGTGCACCCGGACGACGAGCCCGCCGTCCGGCGGCTGCTGGACACCGTCCAGCACCGGCTGCGCACCGCCTCCGCGGTGTTCCGGCTGGTCCGCGCCGACGGCACGCAGCGCTACACCCGGGTGGTGGCCGAACCCGTCCTGGACGCCGACGGGGAGCTGAGCGCCGTGCGCGGCGCCTACCACGACGTGTCGGCGCAGCACTGGACGGAGGTCGCGCTCGGCGCCACCCGGGCGCGGCTGGCCGACAGCGAGCAGGAGTCGGCGGAGCGCGAACAGCTGGCGCTGCGGCTCCAGCAGGCGATCCTGCCCGCCGCGCCGCCGCCGCTCGGCGCCACCGGGCTGCACGCCGCCGTCCGCTACCGCCCCGCGGCCAAGCGCGAGCGGGTCGGCGGCGACTGGTACGACGTCCTGGTGCTGCCCGACGGGCAGGTGCTGCTGGCCGTCGGGGACGTGGCCGGCCACGGCGTCGGCGCGGCCACCGGCATGGTGGCGCTGCGGCACGCGCTGCGGGGCCTGGCCGTCACCGGCGCGGGCCCGGGCCGGCTGCTGGAGTGGGCCAACACGGTGGCCCTGCGCGAGCCGGGTCAGCTGACCGCCACCGCCGTGTGCGCGCTGCTCGGCCCCGGTGACGGCACGCTGCGCTGGGCCCGGGCCGGCCACCTCCCGCCGATCCGGCTCGCCGCGGCCGGGGCCGAGGTGCTGCCGCTGCCGCATGGGGTGCTGCTCGGTGCCATGGCGGACGCCGACTACGAGGAGTACACGGCCCGGCTGGAGCCGGGGGACGTCCTGCTGCTCTACACCGACGGTCTGGTCGAGCGCCGGGACCGCCCCGTCGAGGAGTCCGTCGACCACCTCATCCGGGCCGCCGGCCGGCCCGGCCCCGACCTGGAGCGGTACCTGGACCTGCTGCTGGAGCTGAGCCCGGCCGACACCGACGACGACACCTGCCTGGTGGCCGTCCGGGTCGAACGGGACGGGCGGGCGGGCGGCGGTTCGGACGTCCCGCGTTAGGCCGGGGGCCGCCCGGGTAGGCGCGACCCAGCGGAGGGGATCGGACACCGAGGGGGTACGGACCGAAGGGACACCGCCATGCTGCTGTTCGGACTCCTCCTGGTCGTCGTGACCGGCGCCTTCACCGGGCTGCTGATCGCCGACAACCTGTCCGGCGGGCCGGAGTACCAGGTGACCGTCCTGGGCAACGACCTGGTGACGCTCAACAGCCTGGGCGTCTTCCTCGCCGGACTGGCGCTCGCGCTGCTGTTCTGCCTCGGCCTCGCGCTGATGCGGGCGTCCCGCAGGGCCCGGCCGCTCCGCCGGACGGCCCGGCACGACCGCCGGACCGCCACCGGAACGCCGGCCTCGCGCACCGACGAGCGGATCGCCGACGAGCGCCTGATCGCCGAGCGCCCGAGCGGCGATCGGCCGGTCGACGAGCGCACGACCGCCGGGCGCACGACCGCCGGGCGCACGACCGCCGAGCGGCGACCCGCCGCGCCGGTCGCCGGCGGGACGGTGGGCGACGAGGCGGCGCCGTCCGCACCGGTCGCCGCGGGCCAGGGCGGACGGGCCGCCGGAAGCGGCGGCCGGCTCCGGCACCTCCTCGGCCGCTGACTCCGGCGCCCGGTGGCCGGGTGCCGCCGGGCGCACGGGCGAAGGGAGGAAGGATCGCATGCCCAGGGCCACCCTGCCGGCCCTCACCGACCTCCAGGGAACACCGCGGGTCCTCCGGATCCCGCTGTCGGCCCGGCTCGGCGTCGCCGCCGAGGCCCGGGCCCGCACCGCCGACTGGCTCGACGACACCACCGAGCGGGCCGTCGTCGCGGACGTCGTCCTGCTGGTCTCCGAGCTGATCGGGAACGCGGTCCGGCACGCGGGCGCGCCCGGCGCCCTGCTGCTCGTCCGCGACGCGAGCCTGCTGCGGATCGAGGTGACCGACAGCAGCCCGCGCCCGCCCCGCCCCCGGCCGACCCACCACCCGGCCGACCCCGGCGGCCTCGGGCTCTTCCTCCTCGGCCGCCTGGCCCTTCGCTGGGGCTGGTACCGGAACGGCCCGGGCAAGGCGGTCTGGTGCGAGGTGTTCCTTCCCCCGCCCCGGCCGTCGGCGGCCTGCTGAGCCGGGCTCGGCGGGAAGGGACCGTGCGTGTTCGGTCACCGGTGAGTGTGGCGGGCGGCATCGGCTTCCCGCTGTGCTCGGTGCTCGGCCCGGAACGTCGTCCGACGCCCCGGGCCGGGCGCCCCGTCCCGCCTCGCGGCGGGTCCGTCCGGGCTAGGCCTGCTTGATCGCGGAGATGTCGAACTCCAGGACGACCTTGTCGCTCACCAGCACGCCCCCGCCCTCCAGCACCGCGTTCCAGGTGATGCCGTAGTCCTTGCGGCTGATCGTCACCGAGCCCTCCAGCCCCACCCGCAGGTTGCCGTAGGGGTCGAGGGCGTTGCCGGTGTACTCGAAGTCGATGGTGACCGGGCGGGTGGTCTCCTTGATGGTGAGGTCGCCGGTCACCCGGAACTCGCTGTCGGAGCGCTGCTCGACCGAGGTGCTGCGGAAGGTGATGTCGGGGTAGGTGGGCGCGTCGAGGAAGTCGTTGGTGCGCAGGTGCTGGTCGCGCTGTTCGACGCCGGTCTCGATGCTCTCGGCCTTGATCACCACCTGGCCGGCCGACCGCGCCGGGTCGCCGCCGTCCAGGTGGGCGGTGCCCTCGAAGACCGTGAACGAGCCCCGCACCTTGGTCACCATGGCGTGGCGGGCGACGAATCCGATCCGGGTGTGGGTGGGGTCGAGGACGTAGTCGCCGGTGAGCTCGGCGAGCGAAGCGGACATGCGGGCCTCCGTGGTGGTGTCGTTCCGTCAGGACGGCGGCACGGCCAGGCGGGCCGCGCACTCCAGCATCATCGCGTGAACGAAGGCCTGTGGCAGGTTTCCCCGCAACTCTCGCCCGGCGATGTCGTACTCCTCGGCGAACAGCCCGGCCGAGCCGCAGCAGCCGCGGGAGGCCTCGAACCAGCGGGCGGCCTCGACCGCCTCGCCCTGCTGGTGCAGGGCGAGCGCATCACGAACCCGCACAGCGCGAACGCGCCCTCTGTCTCCGCCGACGGCCGGTCGTCGTGGCGGAAGCGGTAGGCGTAGTGGCCGTCCGTCAGCTCAGTGAGGCAGGCGCGGAGCGCCGGTGGAGACTGTCGGCGAGCGCGCTCCAGCGGGCTGCGCGGGGGTGAACTCCTCACAGGACAGGAAGTGGCCGAACGCGGTCATGGCGGCCTCGGTTCCTGGATCGACGCTTGCACCGACGCGGATAACCGCTCCGGCCGGACCGAAACCCGGACGCCGGGCCGCCCCGTTACTCCGCTCCGGTGACCTCAGGGAAGGAGTGGTGCTCATGGGCGACCACCCAGCGGCCGTCCTGCCGGCGCAGCCCGAAGGTGAGGCGCAGCCGCTGGGCCGGGCGCTCGGCGAGGTCCTGCGGCGTGCCGCAGCGCAGCAGCGCGTGCGCGAAGGCGACATCGGCGCCGGCCGTGACGTCCAGCGACTCGATCGCGAACGCGGCGCCCCGCGCCTGCCACTCGAAGAACGGCGGCCAGACCTCCCGGTAGGCGTCGATGCCCCGGATGCCCTCGTAGGGCGGCGGCACGTCGAACATGACGATGTCCGCCGCGTGGTCCGCGAGCACGCCCGCCAGGTCGCCCCGGTGGACCGCCGCCGCCCACCGCGTGATCAGGGCCCGGATCTGTTCCTCGTCGGTCGTCATGCCCAGGATGCTGCGCCCGGTCCGCCGCGCCCGCAACGCGTGCCGGGTGTCAGGGGCCCGGCCGGGGTTCCGGGGGGATGGTGATGACCGGGTGGAAGTGGGCGAGTTCGGCGGGCTCGCCGACGGGTTCGCCGGCGGCCTCGATCCAGGCGTGGGCGCGGAACGGAGCGGTGCGCACGCCGGTGCGCCAGGTGGGCCAGGTGCCCCGGGTGCGGCACAGCAGCGCCGCGGCGATCGAGCGCTGGAGGCATCCCTGGCCGGCGCAGCGCATGCTGAGGGCGACCACGGCCTGCCGGGCGGCCAGTGCCTCCCTCCGGTCGGCGGGCCGGGCCCCGCGCCGCAGGGCGAGCATCACCCGGCGGATCCGGGCCGGGGGGAGCCGCTCGATCAGGCGCGCCGCGGCGATCGCCGCGAGCGGGGCCGGCCGGAGGTGCCAGGGCGGGCGGTCCGCGCCGGCGGCGTGTGCGTGCAGGCTCATCCGGTGACCAGCCCGGCGGTGCGCAGGCTCTCGTACAGCCGGTCGACGTCGGAGCGCGCCCGGTCGGGGGTGACGGGGAAGCGGCCGCTGAGGTCGGCGGCGATCTCGTCGGCGGACCGGCCGTCCAGCAGGGAGCGCAGGATGAGCAGCCCGGTGCGGTTCAGTTGGAAGTAGCGGCCGGAGCGCTCGTCGAGGACGACGGCGCCGTCGTCGGTCGGGGTGAGGGTCACGTCGGGGCTCAACTCGGCGGCCATGTGCGCTCCTTGAGGGGCGAGAGGGGCGAGAGGGGCGAGAGGGGCGAGGGGGATGAGGGGGAAGCGGCGTGGCGGCCCGGCCGGTGGGCGCGCAGCCAGTGCTCGCAGGCGAGGGTCGCGTCCAGGGCCGCGTGGGAGGTGCCGGGCGGGTAGAGGCCGAGGCAGGCCTGCCGGAGGGCGACGGGGTCGACCAGTCCGGCGCGGGCCAGGGCGCTGTCCTCGAAGAGCGCGGCGAGTCGGGCCCGGTGGCGGGCGAGCCCCCGGTGGGCGTCGGGGCTGAAGTCGCCCTTGCCGGTGCGCCGCAGGAGTTCGGCCGGCACGTCCGGTGCGACGGCCGCGGTGAGCAGCGGCTTGTAGGCGAAGGGCGTCCCGCGGATCGCGGGGTCGGCGGCCAGGCAGGCGTCCAGGACCTGGTCGTCCAGGAAAGGGGCGCTGTAGGGCGCGCCCGCGCGGGCGGTGGCGTCGATCAGCTGCCGCATGGCCGCGGCGCTGTGCCGGACCATGCGCAGGACCTGGTGCTGGGCGTGCTCCGGAGCCAGCGGCTGTGCGTCCCGCAGGGCCCGCAGCTGTTCGCGCACCAGGTCGGCGGCCTGCGCGGTGGCCCAGGGCGGCATCCGGGGCTCGATGCCCCAGCCGAGCAGCTGGGTGCCGGCCGGCGGTTCGGGGTGGGTGAGGCGGTCGGCGGCGCGGGTCAGCCAGGCCGGGTACGGCCGGGGGTCGGTGAGGGCGCTCACCGCGTCGGACAGCTTCCACCGGAGGCGGGCCCGGTGTCCGCGCAGGTGGCGGGAGGCGGTGGCCGGGTGTCGGGGGAGGAGGGTGCGCAGGTAGGACGGAAGGGCCTGGAGGACCTCGTCGCCGCCCTCGCCGCTCATCCGCAGCCGGGCGCCGCGGGTCGCGAGCAGGCGGGCGACGGCCTCGTCACGGGCCCTGGTCCGGGTCCAGGCGAACGGCTCGTCACCCTGCGGCCCGGGGACGTCGACGTCCGCGAACATCGCGGGAAGGTCCTCGGCCGGGAGGACGAGCCGTTCGCCGGGCAGGTGGCGCGCGGCCCGGTCCGCCCACGCGGCGTCCTCGTGGTGTGGGTCGACGGAGCCGACGGTGACGGTGAGCAGCCCGGCCGGGCCGGGGGCGGCCAGGAAGCAGAGCGGGGTGGAGTCGAGCCCGCCGGACAGGTCGGCGGCGATCAGTCCGCCGTCGCGGGTCCGGGCGGCGACGGCCCGGTGCAGGGCCCGGCGGAGCGTCGCCGCGGCCTCGGGCAGGGCCTGGCGCGGGGACGGCGGCTGCCAGTGGACGAGGGTGTGCGCGGGGCTGCCCGGAGCGAGCACGGCCGCGTGGTCCGGTGGCACGGCGGTGATGCCCGGCCAGAGCGGCAGGGCGTCGAAGGGGTGGGGCAGCGGGTCGGCGAGCCTGAGGGCGAGCCGGTCGAGGGACGGGGTGAGGCCGGCCGCATCCGCCAGGACGTCGGCCCGGTCGGACAGCACGGGGACGCCGCCGACCTCGGCCAGGTGGAGGCGGCGGAGTCCGGAGAGCGCGCCGCGCGCGGCCACGGTGCCGTGCACGGTGGCGAGGAGGTGGAAGGAGCCCGCCAGGTCGCGGCCGAGGGCGAGCGCGTCCCGCGGGTCGCGAACGCGTTCGGCGCGGCGTCGCAGCTGGTTCCCGTCGGCGTCGCAGGTGCCGAACAGGGCCAGCGCGACCTCCCCGGCCCGGACGGTGACCGCCTCGCCGTCGGGCCACTCGCCGAGGATCCACGGGCGCCCGCTGGGGTGGTGCAGGGCACGGAGCTCGGCCGTGCCCCACACCGCGGCCGTCGCGGACCCGGCTTCGGTGTCCGGCAGGACCACGAACCAGGTCCGCCGACGGCCGCTCACCACCGGCTCCTCAGGGAATGAGGTAGTAGCCGTGGACGTCGGACTGGTTGCCGAAGTCGAAGCCGCGGGTGAGGGCGGCGAAGTCACCGAGTTCGATGAGCATCGGGGGCTCGTACACGTCCGTCATGTCGATCTCCTCTCGTTCACGGGAGTGGAGCGAAATCGCCAGCTGGTACAGACCACTGTTCTCCGCCGGCTCCGGGACGGGCAAGCGGGGGCCGGGGCTTCGGCCGGAATCCGACGGTCGGGAGGACGGCATAAAGAGATCATCGACATATGTCGCTCAACTGCCTATGGTGGGTGGTGCGGCGGCCCTGGTTCGCCGCCGTTCCCGACCGTCCCGTGAGAGGATCGCTGTGCCCCGACTCTCCCGTTCCGCCCGCACATGGGCCGTCGCGACCGTCGTCGCGGCGCTGGCCCCGGCCGTGCCCCCCGCCCTGGCCGCGGCGGCCCCCGCGCCCGACGGCGACCCGGTGCCGGCCCTGGTCGCCGGCCTGGACACCGCGGCCCCGCAGCTGGTGACCGGCCTGTCCGAACCGGCGCCGGGCGAGCCGGCCGCGGCCGCGCTGGCGCACCTGGCCGCCCACCCCGACCGCTACCGGGTCGACCCCGGCGAGCTCACCGAACTCGGCACCACCGAGGGCCCCGACGGCCGGCGCACCGTCAGGTTCGAGCAGCGCCACGGCGGCGTCCCGGTGCTCGGCGGGCAGTACCTGGTGCGGCTGACCGGACAGGGCGCCGAGCAGACGGTGGAGTCGGCGGGCGGACGCTACTTCACCGCGCTGACCGCCCCCACCGCCGCCGCGGTGTCGGCCGAGGAACTGCGCCGCGCGGCGCTGGGCGATCTCGACGACGCGCGGGACCGCGCCGGCGCGGGTGTCGAGGACCTGGGCCCGGTGGTCCTGCCCGACGGCCCCGGCCTGCTCGCCGAGCGGTTCGTCCTGCACCCGGCCTCGGGCAGGGCCCGGGAGGTGTTCGTCGACGCGACCACCGGCGCCGTCGTCCTCGCCCACGACACCCGCGCGCCCCGCCCGGAGCCGGCCGCCGCGGCCACCGCCCCCGACGAGGGTCTGCAACCGGCCACCGGCACAGCCCCCGAGGCCCACGGGCGCACCGTCGCGGTGAACCTGGCCCGCCGCCCGGGCGGCGGCTACCAGTTCACCGACCTCACCCGGTCCTCCGTCATCAGCACCTACGACGCCGCCGGGGCCGACTTCCTCGACTACCAGCGGAGGATGCCGGCCGGAGCCGTGCCGCTCTCCTCCGCCACCCCCGACTTCCCGGCCGTCGCCGGGAGCAGCGGCGCCACGGACGCGCACGTCAACGCCGGGCTCGTCCACGACTTCTTCCGCGACCGGCTGGGACGCAACGGCCTGGACGGCAAGGGCGGGGCGATCGTCTCGGTGGTGAACGTGACCGACCTCGGCACGCCGTTCCCGAACGCGTTCTGGGACAAGACCAAGATGGTCTACGGCAACGGCCCGGGCCAGTACCCGTTCCCGGTGGCCCTGGACGTGGCCGCGCACGAGATGACCCACGGCGTCGTCCAGAACACCGCGGACTTCTTCGACCTCGGCCAGCCCGGCGCCATGAACGAGGCCATCGCCGACTACTTCGGCAACGCCGTCGAGGTCACCGCCCGCGGCATCGCCATGGACGACCCCACCGCGCCGCTGCTCGGCGAGAGCCTGTGCCCCACCGGCACCCCGCAGGCCTGCGCGGAGCGCCGCCTGGACGACCGGCGCACCACCGTGGCCGACTTCCTGGGCACCCGCCACGAACTCGACGCCGGCGGCGTGCACCTGAACGCCACCATCTTCGGCGGCGCGCTCTGGGACATCCGCCGCACGCTGGACCCGCTCATCGCCGACCGGCTGGTCTACCGCGCGCTCGCCGACTACCTCACCCCGCTGGACGACTTCGTCGCCGGGCGCAACGCGGTGCTCGCCGCCGGCCGGGACCTCGGCCTCACCAAGCGCCAACTGCGCACGGTGGCGGCCGCCTTCGACGCGCACGGGATCAAGGAGGGCTGGCAGAAGCGGATCGGCATCGACAGCCGCACCCTGCTGCGCGACGTCACCACCGGCATGGCCGCCCCGGCCGCCGCCCGCGGCCGCTGGGTGATGCGCGCCAACGGGCCGGCCGGAACCGGACTCTACGCGGGTGCGCTCGACGGGCGCGGCACGCCGGTGCGGCTGAGCCCCGAGGACGGGCGCACCCACAGCTGGGCCGCCACCGACGGGACGAACGCCGCGTGGTTGGCCAAGGGCGGCAGCGATCCGAGGGCCGCGCAGGAGGTGATGACCGCCCCGCTGAGCGGCACCGGCCCGGTGCGCAGTGTCTTCCGCTCCACCACCGAGCAGGTCAACGCCGTCCGGATCTCGGGCGCCGACCTCGCCTTCACCGCCTCCTCGAACGGCCGCGCCGTACCCCACCTGAGCCGCGGCGGCGGCGCACCGGTCGCGCTGCCGCTGCCCGAGGGCCACAGCGCCACCGACCTGGTTCTCCGGGACGGCCTGCTCGGCTGGATCGAGATCTGGCAGGAGGGCGAGCGGCTGGTAACGGTACCGACCCTCTACTCGCTCGCCACCGGCACGGTGACGGCCCGGTTCCCCGAGCACGCCCCGGCCGGCTCCGGACCGAGCCTCGCCGTCGCCCTCGCCCTGGCCGGCGGGCGCCTGCTGTGGCTGGACCTCCCGGACGACCACGCCGTGCGCGGCACCATCCGCTCCGCCGCCCCGGACGGCTCCGGCGTCGTCGACCTGCTGTCCGCGGACTCCCCGCAGGCGCCGCGCACCGGGCCGCTGGCCGTCTCAGACCAGGCCGTCACCTTCCGGTACGAGAACGAACGGAAGCCGGCCGGCGGTTGGACCAACGCGGCGCTGCCCAAGCTGTGGCAGATCCCGCTGGCCGGCGGCGGCGCCCCGCAGCGGGTGTCCTGCGACCGCGGCGGCCAGTACGAGGCGGCGGCCGACGAGGGCACCCGGGTGGTGTGGCTGGACGCCACCGCCGGAACCAATGACCTGGTGGTCCGCGAGCGCCCGGCCGGTGGCTGCTGACCGCCGCTCCGGATCGGACAGGGCGGTGGCCCGGGAAGGGGTTCTTCCCGGGCCACCGCCCTTCGGACGGTCAGGGCCCGTCAGGGCTGGTTCAGCCGGATCACGGCCGCGTGAGCCCGCCGCCGGACGGCACCCTGACGGGCATCAGCCAGTCGAGGTCGGTCAGCGACGGGTCGGCGGTGAGGTAGGGCAGGACGGACGGGCCGGCCGCCGAGGGCATCCCGAAGGTGTTCGGGAGGGACGGGCGTCCGCCCAGCGGGTGACTCCCCAACGGGTGGCTGCCGGGAGCGTCGCCGATCTCGTACGGCCACTGGCCGAAGTCGTGGCCGTAGTCATGGCCGAATCCGGCGCCGTAGTCAGGGCCGTGGTCGTGGCCGTAGTCGTGGCCGTGGCACTCCTTCTCGCACGGCGGCCTGCACCGGGCGAGCGCGGAGGACGGCGGCGTGGTCACCGGCTGGGTCCCCGGCGGGGAGTTCGGCGGCAGGTAGCCGGCGGTGACGGTGTTGATGGTGTCCTCGCTGATCAGGCTGGAGCAGTAGAACGTCCGCGTCTCACCTGCGGCCAGGTCGAACGTTCCGGCGGCCACCTCGCAGGCCACCTCCTGGGCGTCGTTCAGCGTGATCCCGGTCAGGTCCACCGTGCCGTTGTTGGTGACGGTGATCCGCCAGAACGCCTGGCACTTGTCAGGCTCGCACAGCTCCTCGGGCGCGTTGCCCTTGTGCAGGGTCGCGTCCTTGCCCCACGGACCGGTCCCGCCCTGACCGCAGTTGTCGCCGTGGTCGGACTGGCAGACCTCCTTGTTGACCTCAAGCGACGGGGTGCCACCGGTGATCCGGACGTCGGCGGAGGACGGCGGTGTGGTGATGGGGGTGCCGCCGGGTCCGGGGAAGGACGCGGTGACGGTGTTGGTGGTGGCCTGGGTGACGTTGGGGAGGTTGCAGAACACCTGGTGGGAGGCGCCGACCGCGAGGTCGAACGTTCCGGCGGCGGTGACGCAGGACGGCGTGACCGCGTCGGTCAGCGTGATGCCGGTGACGGGGACGGTGCCGGTGTTGGTGACGGTGATGCGCCAGTAGGCGGTGGTGCCGGTGGGGATGGTGGTGGTTTTGGCCCAGGGGCCGGGGCCGCCGTCAGCGCAGTCGGCGGCGTTGGTGGAGGTGCAGACCTCCTTGTTGATGCTGATGGAGGGGACGACCTGCGGGGTGACGTCGACCGTCGCTTCGGAGGGGGGTGTGGTGATGGGGGTGCCGCCCGGTCCGGGGAAGGACGCGGTGACGGTGTTGACGGTGTGCTGGGTGACGTTGGTCAGGTCGCAGAACACCTGGTGGGAGGCGCCGACCGCGAGGTCGAACGTTCCGGCGGCGGTGACGCAGGACGGCGAGACGCTGTCCGTGAGCGTGATCCCGGTGACCGGAACCGTGCCCGTGTTCGTCACGGTGATCCGCCAGTACGCCGTGCTCCCGGACGGAATCGTCGTACTGGCGGCCCAGGGGCCGGGGCCGCCGTCCACGCAGTCGGCGGCGTTGGTGGAGGTGCAGACCTCCTTCAGGACCGCCAACGACGGCACGTCGACGGTCGCTTCGGAGGGCGGTGTGGTGATGGGGGTGCCGCCGGGTCCGGGGAAGGAGGCGGTGACGGTGTTGACGGTGTGCTGGGTGACGTTGGTGAGGTCGCAGAACACCTGGTGGGACGCGCCCACGGCCAGATCGAACGTTCCGGCGGCCGTGACGCAGGACGGAGAGACGCTGTCCGTCAGGGTGATGCCGGTGACGGGGACGGGCCCGCTGTTGGTGACGGTGATGCGCCAGTAGGCGGTGGCACCGGGTGCGAGGACGGCCGTTTTGGTCCAGGGGCCGGGGCCGCCGTCGGCGCAGTCGGCGGCGTTGGAGGAGGTGCAGACCTCCTTGTTGACCGTCAGGGCCGGGGCGCACGCGGCACCCGGCGTCACCTGGAGGGTGACCGTGTTCGAGGTGACCGGCGGCAGGCCGTTGGTGACGGCGGACGCCTGGTTGGAGACGGAGGTGATGGCGCAGTCGGCCGACACCGTGGTCTCGAAGCAGATCTGCGGCGCGTCGCCGACGAAGCTCACCTGCATCTTCGGGTGGTTGTCGGGGGTGAAAGACGACCCGCTGATCAGGTCGAGGTCGGCGATCACCTGGATCGGCGATTCGCTGGTCGGGACGGACGAGATGTCCGCCGTTCCCGTCCCCGGATCGAACGGGAAGGTGCCGATGGTGGCCCCGCCGGCCGTCAGCACGGTCACCGAGGACTGGGCGAAGTCGACGGTCGTCGGGTCGATGTCGAACAGGCTGACCGTTCCGTACGACTGCACGTGCCCGGTGGCCCCGTCGCAGTAGTACGCCGAGGGGTCGATGGTGCCCTGGGCCTTGGTCTTCAGGCAGGGCGAGGCCCCGGTGACCGGGTCGATCGAGAACAGGTAGCCGGTGTCGCCGAGGCTGTACTTGCACTGGCCGTCGTAGGCGAAGCCGTAGGGACTGGTGTTGCCGCCGTTGACGTTGGGCGGGCCGTTGACGATGCCGTTGGTGCCGTACTGGGTGCAGGGCCCCTGGATGTTCCAGTCGTAGCAGAACTCGGAGCTGTTGAGGGTCGGCGTGAGGCCCTGGTAGATCCAGAGCGGGAACTCGGTCTCCAGGTGCCCGTTCGGGGCGGTGATGGTCAGCGGCACCTGGTAGTTGGCCTCGCCGGGGGCGGCGTTGGTCATGAGCAGGGCCTGGAGACCGGGGGGCGCGGCGATGGAGTTGCCGGTCAGGTCGAAGCAGACGACGCTGCCGACCGGCGGGGTGACCGCCAGGTAGACGCCGCCGACGGCCGTGCAGACGCCGGTGACGGTGCCGGCCGGGTCGTACATCTCGAAGACGTTGTCGGCCCGGGCGGGGCCGGTGAGGATCGGGGTGACCACCGTCTTGGGAAGGGCCCAGCCGGTGCACGCGGCGTTCGTCGCCGGATCGAAGCAGGACATCACCGTGGGCAGCGGGGCCGGCGTGTTGTCGGTGACGTAGATCTTGCCGTTGACGACCCGCATGATGCCGGCGTAGTCGCCGCTGAAGGCGACCTGCCCCTCGTTGGGCGGCAGGCCGATCACGAAGGTCCCGCAGGAGGCGTTGGCGACGGGGTCGTAGCAGAGGATCTCGCCGGTGCTGGAGACCGCGTAGATCAGCTGGTTCGGCGCCTGGACCACGCCGCCGATGGCCAGTCCGGTGCCGGTCTGGAGCGGCGTGAAGCCGCAGCTGGCCTGGGCCTGGAGGTCGATGCAGCCGACGCCGATCTCCGCGAAGCTGACCCGGCTGATCGCGGCGTAGTACAGCTTGGAGCCGATCTGCACGTAGGTCGGGGTGCGGGTGCTGCCGAGGTCGCCGGTGGTGGCGCCGGCGACCGAGGAGTTCAGCGCCTGGGGCCAGCTGGCGGGGGCTCCGGTCGGGCTGGGGCACGGGCCGTTGGTGAGCAGGTCGGTGCAGACCACGCTGGCCGTGTTGGAGAAGCCGTGGTGGTAGATGTTCCAGATCTCGGGCGTGGCGACGCCGTTGATCGTGGCGGTGTAGAGGATGGGCGTGAAGCCGTCGCCTCCGGTGGCCGTGTTGACCGGGGTGAACGGCGGCGGGATCTGCACCACCTGGCCGGTCGCCGGTGACGCGAGCAGCGGGTTGCTCGCCTGGACGACATTGGTGGCGGTGCCCTGGTCGGTGCCGGAGAAGGTCATGCCGCTGTCGGCGGACCACTGCCGGGTGAATCCGGGGGGCGCCTGGAGCGACCCGGGGACGTAGGTCTGGGCCTGCGGCGTGCTGCCCGGTCCGCCCTGGATCGCGTCGGTGACGGTGGCGCTGACGGGGGCGCCCTCCGGGTTGGTCGCGGAGACGACCCAGCGGACGGCGTCGCCGTGGGCGGTCTGCGTCGTGCTGCCGGTGGTGACGTCGGTGCCGGTCTTCGCCAGGGTCACGGGCAGCTGGCGGCCGGAGTGACGGTCGGCGGCGTGGTCGGCGGGCACGGCCCGGCCGCCGGGGGCGGGAGCGGACGGGGCGTCGGCCAGTGCGGGAGCGGCGAAGGAGCCGGACGCGGTGGCGAAGGCCAGGAGGAGGGGGAGCGCGGCCCGGGTGAGGCGGTCGCGGAGCCCGGCCCGGCGGCGGTGTCTTCGCTCGGGTCCGCTGGTGGGTGGACAGCGCCTCATGACGATTCCCTTCGGTCGATCGGTCCGGTGTGACGCGGTGGGGGAGAGGAAACCGTGGACCGAGTGCGTACAGGAGGTGAGTCGCTACCCACGGTGACCATCTCCATGCAGTATGCGGTCTGAAAATCCGACAAATCTGATCAGTGCGCCCGAACGGGGACGCATTCACCCCGGTGCGTGCGGCGGGTCGGCCTGACGGGTGCTCACCCGGGTCCGCCGGCGGGGAGGTGCGGTCGCCGACCCGGCTGCCGGACCGTCACCTCACCCCCGGGCGCGTCCGAGGTCGTCCAGGTCCGTCCGGGCCCGTCCGGGGCGGGCCGGAACCCCTGGGAGAGCCCCGGTCGGCGGTGGCAGCATCGCCTCGGCCGGCTCCCGGAAGGCGGGGCCGGTCGTCGACGGAGCGGCCGGTGGAGGCAAGCGCCGGCCCAGGGAGGGAAACCATGGGGAAGATCAGTCGCAGGGCCAAGGCGGGGGTCGCCGTCGCCATCGTGGCGGGCGCGCTGCTGCCGCTGGCCGTGTCGGGCAGCGCCAGCGCCGCCACCAGTGGCGGCTGTCGGGGCTTCACGGCGCCCGGCAACTACCCGAGCGGGGTCCAGCTCAACCCGTGCAACATCGTCTTCAACGGGTCGGACGCCTACGGCTACGTGAACAGCCCGCAGACCGACATCCGGATCTACCTGCAGATCGGCTGGAAGCCCGCGTGGCAGGCGGGCGAGCCCACGAGCTTCAGTTCGGTGCTCAACGCCGGGGTGGTCGGCCCCGGCAACGGCTACTACCGAGGGGACATCTACGCGGGCGGGGTGCCGGGGTACTGCTACTACACCCGGATGTGGTACTCGAACGGCAGCTACACCTCGGGCTGGGCCGAGTCCCCGGCGAGCTGCTTCTGACGGACCCCTTGCCGGGGGTGCCCGGCCGTTGCGCCGCAACCGCCCCTCGACCCCGCCCGCCACCAGACCCGGGTAAGATGTCAACTCGACAAGTGACTCTTACAGGGGGTGACGGGTGGACGAGCCCACCGTCAACGAGCTGGTGCGGGCGTGGGTCGGGGGCTGGATCGTGTCGCGCGGTGCGGCCGATCCGGTGGACGAGCCCTGGGGCTGGAGCATCGACGTCGGCCGGCCGGAGCAGGTGGCCCGGCACGTCCTGCCGGAACCCGCCGAGGCCGACGTCCGCAAGCTGGTCGCGGCCACCACCGCGCCGGGGACCTGGCTGAAGCTCTTCGCCGACGACGACACCGTCCGTCCCTGGCTCGGGCCCGGCTGGCGGTACGACGTTCCCGGCTATCTGATGACCGTCCCGCTGGCCGCCGAGCGCCCGGTCGTGCCCGCCGGGTACACGCTCACCAGCTGGTCGCGGGGCGGTGTGGTCCGGGTGCTGGTCCGCACCGGGGACGGCCGGTACGCCGCGCGCGGCCAGCTGGCCGTCACCGGGGCGACCGCCGTCGCCGACCAGATCGAGACCGACCCCGGGCACCGCCGCAGGGGGCTCGGCTCGCTGGTGATGCGGACCCTGCGGGACGCCGGTCACCGCGAGGGGGCCGCCACCGGCCTCCTGGTCGCCACGCCCGAGGGGCGGGCGCTGTACTCCGCCCTCGGCTGGAGCGTCCACGCGACGATGGCGAGCCTGTACTACGCGCCCGAGGCGGGGGAGCCCTCCGGGGCGTGACCTGCCGCCGCGCCGGTCCGGACGGGGTGTCCGGACCGGCGCGGCGGTCCCGGCGGCGGGCTCAGTGCCGGTTCAGCACTGGGGCCGCTTGCCGTGGTTGGCGCCCTTGCGGCGGGCCTTCTTCTTGCGGCGACGCTTCGAGGACATCGGGCCTCCTTGGTGGTTCGCCCCCGTCCAACGTCTCACACCGGTGGCCCGCCGTCGTGTTCTCGTCCTGCGGACGGAGGTACCCGCCCGCCGGAGGCCGGACCGCCCGCGGGTCAGGCCGCCTGCCACAGCGCCGGCGCGTTCGGCGGCTCCCAGCCGGCCTGCGCCTGGTGGCCCTGGAGGCAGCGGTAGGAGGTGCTGCCGTAGGTCACCGTGTCACCGGCCTGGTAGACGGTGCCGGCCGCCCAGGTGCCGCCGGGGTTGCCGGGGCCCGGGCCGGGGCCGGGGCCCTGCGAGTCGGTCTTCAGGGTCAGCCCGTAGCCCTGCAGGATCGGGTTGACCGGCTGGAAGTAGGTGGTGCCGCCCTGCGAGCAGTTGCCGGTGCCGCCCGAGGTCACGCCCTGCGCCTGCGTCCCGGAGATGAAGGAGCCGCCCGAGTCGCCGGGCTCGGCGCACACGTTGGTGCGGGTCACCCCGGAGACGGTGCCCTCCTGGTAGGTGACGCTGGTGCCGTGCTGCTGGATGGTCCCGCAGTGCCAGCCGGTGGTGGAGCCGGAGCGGCAGACCGAGGCGCCGACCTGCTGGAGCACCGAGCCGCTCACCGCGCCGGACGCGCTGTTCACGTACGGGGTCGCCGTCCAGCTGCTGTTGGCGGCGACCCAGGACATGTCGTTGCCCGGGAAGACCGAGGCCTGGAAGCTGCCCTGGGAGACCCGGTTGGACCCGGTCGTGGTGGAGCCCGCCCGGCCGCAGTGGCCCGCGCTGACGAAGCCCTGGGTGGTCCCCCGGGTGATCGGGAAGCCGATCGAGCAGCGGCTGCTGCCGCCGATGTAGTAGGCGTCGCCGCCGCGCAGGTCGTAGAGCGGACGCGGGGCCTCGGCCACCCGCTCCACCCGGACCGCCGCCCGGTCCACCCCGGCGGCCGCGACCAGCCGCTCGGCCGCGGCCGGGTCGGTGGCCTGCACCACCACGGTGTTGGTGCGCACGTCGACGAAGCGCACCGGCGCCGCGAGCGCGTCCGCCCGGCCCGTCGCGCCGCGCTCGGCGGCCCGGTCGAGTGCGGCCAGCGCTCCGTCCAGCGCGGCCAGGGGGTGCGCGACGACCACCGGCCGGGCGCCCGCCGCGCGGATCGTCGCGGCGTCGGCGGCCCGGGTGGTGGCGACGGCCAGCCCGGCCGCGTCGGCGCCCTCCACCCAGGAGCCGGCCCAAGCGGCGCCCAGGCCCTGGGCGAGCGCCCCGGCCCGGGCGCCGGCGCGGGCCTCGTTGACGATCCGGGCCTGCGCCTGGCCGGCCGTCAGACCGAGGTCGCGCCGCAGCGCGTCGAGCACCTCGGGCACGGCGGCGGCCGCGGCGAGGGTGTCCGGCGCGCTCGCGGCGGCCGAGGCGGCGGCGCGGACGGCAGCGGCGGATCCGGGGTTCGGGGCGGCGGCACCGGCGGTGCCCTGGAGGGCCGTCAGAGCGAGGGCGGCGGTGGCCAGGACGGCACACGCGGCCCTGGCGGGTCGTCGGAGCATGGGGGTCTCCCGCGATCAGGGTGTGGGGGTTGCGGGAAACCGTAGGAGCCCCGTCCGATGGCGGGGGAGATGTCACCCGGGGGTACAGCCCCGGGCTATACCCCCACCGGGACGCGCGGCCGGCGCCCGGCCGACTCCGTGGTACAGAACACCTTTCCGTGGACCGTTTCGTCAAGGCCGCCGCGGCGGAGCGGAGTTGCTCAGCGCTGCTCGACCAGCCCCAGCAGCCAGAAGTTCGCGTACGGCCCGGCCGCCGTGGACACCGGGTCGGCGAGCCGCCCGGCCCGCCCCAGCCGGACGGTCACCGCGTCCAGCGAGACCGACGCGCCGCAGGTGTAGCCGAGCGGCGCGTACGTCTCGTCGGGCCCGCAGAGCACCGACACCACCCGCCGGGCGGGCGGGAAGCGCAGCACGATCTGCTGGTGGTCGGCGGAGGCCACCTCCAGGCCGAGCACCAGGTGCGCCCCGCCGACCAGGTACCAGCCGCTGCCGGGCCGGTCCTGGCGCAGCACCCCGGCCAGCAGCCGCAGCCGCCCGGCCCCGGGCCCGCCGAGGCCCGCGAACCCGCCCAGCGCACCGATCGCCCCCAGCCCGCCGGCTCCGCCGGACCTGTTCTCCCCGTCCACCGACCGCTCCGTCGCCGCCCCGTCCCCGCCCGGCGGTCCGGTGGGCGCCACCGCCGCCGTGGCGAGCACGGCCGCCGCCGCCACCGCCGCCACCGCCCTGAGCCGCCGCACCGCCCCGCCTTCCCGCGCCGACCGCCCATCCGACCACGACCGGCCCCCGCCCCGCCGTCCGCCGTGCCGCCCGGCCCCCGCGACCACCCGTCCGGGGGACGGCGCGGGCTGCCGGCGGCCGGGCGGTCAGGCGTGGCGGCCCTCGCCCAGGTCGGCGAGGGCCGCCACGACATCGGCGCGCAGCCGCGGGTTGCCGGTCGTGCCGTCGATCAGCGCGAGGGCCTGGCGCAGCCGCTCCGCCGCCTGCTCCGGGCGGTCCAGCCGGCGGTTGTGGTCGGCCAGGTAGTAGAGCGTGAAGCTCTCCAGCACCGGGTCCCCGGTGGAGCGGTGGCGGTCCAGGGCGCGGTGCAGGTACTCGCCCGCCTCCCGGTCGCGGCCCGCCCACATCGCGGTGACGCCGATGTTGGTCTCGCACACCCGGATCGCCCAGTCGTCCCGGAGGTCCTCCGGCTGCGCCCGCAGCAGCGCGAGCGCGCCCTGGAAGTACAGCCGCGCCTGGCCGTAGGCGCCGGTGCTGAGCGAGTGGTCGCCCAGGTTGCCGATCACGTGGGCCTCGCCGTTCCGGTCCCCGATCGACGCGAACAGGGCGCGGGCGAGCCGGAGTTCGGCGAGCGTCTCGTCGTGCCGTCCGAGCGCGCCGAGCACGGTGGCGAGGTCGTTGCGGGCATGGCCCTCGCCGTACCGGTCACCGGCCCGTCCGGCCGCCGCCACCGCCAGGCGGGCGGCCTCCTCGTGGTCGTCCAGGTGCGGGCTGGTGAAGTAGTAGCTCCACAGGACCACCGGCAGCCGCCAGGCGAGGTCGTCCGCGCCGTTGGCGGCGGCCGCGCGCACCACCTGCAGCACCTGGGTGTGCTCGCTCTCGCACCACCGCTGGGCCCCGGCGGCGGTGCCGAAAGCGGGGGGCTCGTACCAGGGACCGGGCGCGGTGAGCGGGATCCGCCGGCGGTGCGGGGTGAGCAGCCGGGCGGCGGCGTCGGCGTGGTGCAGGTACCAGCTGCCGAGCCGTTCGCGGGCGGCGGCGCGCACCGCCCGGCCGGTCTCGGCGTCGGCGCGCTCGGCCGCGTACAGGCGCAGCAGGTCGTGCAGCCGGTAGCGGTCCCCGCCCTCGTGGGTGAGCAGGTGCGCGGTGGTCAGCTGCTCCAGGACGGGGCGCACGACGGCGGCGCGTTCGCCGCAGAGCGCGGCGGCCGCCGCCGCGGACAGGCCGGGGCCGGGAGCGAGCGAGAGCAGCCGGAACAGGGTGCGCGCGGTGGCGGGCAGGGCGCGGTAGGAGAGGTCGAGGGCGGCGCGGACGGCCGAGGTGGCGTCGCCGTCGATCGCCAGCGCGGTGAGCCGGTCCCCGGTGTCGCGCAGTTCGGCGACGTGGTCGGCGACCGTCCGGCCGGGGCGTTCGGCGAGGCGGCTGGCCGCGATGGCGAGGGCGAGCGGCAGCCGGCCGCAGACGGCGGCCAGTTCGCTGACGGCGGTCGGCTCGGAGCGGGCCCGCCGGCCGCCGATGACCCGGTCGAGCAGTGCGACGGCGTCCCGCGCCGGCATCAGGTCGAGGGCCAGCGGGCGGGCGCCGTCCCGGGCGGTGAGCCCCGCCAGGCCGGAGCGGCTGGTGACCACGGTCAGGCACTCCGGCGCGCCCGGGAGCAGCGGGCGGACCTGCTCGGCGCTGCGCGCGTTGTCCAGGACGACCAGCACCCGCTGGCCGGCCAGCAGCGAGCGGTAGAGCGCGGCGGCCTCCTCGGGGACGCTCGGCACCTGCTCACCGGGCACGCCGAGGGCGCGCAGGAAGCGGGCCAGCACGGCGTGCGGCGGCAGCGGCGGCTCGGGGGAGAAGCCGTGCAGGTCGGCGTAGAGCTGGCCGCCGGGGAAGTGGTCGCGCTGCCGGTGCGCCCACTGGACGACCAGGGTGCTCTTACCGATCCCGGCGCTGCCGGAGACCGCGCAGATCCGGGCGGCGGGGCCGCCGGGGGCGGAACCGGCGCCGTCCGGGCCGGTGGCGTGGTCCGGGTCGGTGGCGTGGTCCGGGGAACCGGGATCGGCCGGGAGCGCCGCGGCGTCCGCGAAGCCGTCGAGGGCGGCGAGCTCGGCCGCGCGCCCGGTGAACGTGGCGAGCGGCGGCGGGAGTTGGGCGGGCCGGGGCGGCGCGGCCCGGGCGGTCGGGGGCGCCGCGCCGTGGTCCCCGCGGACTCCGCCGTCCCGCCGGTCGTCCGGCCCGCCGTCCGGGACCGGGCGCGGCCCGTCCTCCCGGCCCGCCGCGCTGGTGAGCAACTCCAGGTGCAGCCGCCGCAGTTCCGGGCTCGGGTCGAGGCCCAGCTCGTCGGCGAGCCGGGTGGTGAACCGGCGGTGCGCCGCCAGGGCGTCGGCCGTCCGGCCGGAGGCGTGCAGGGCCCGCATCAGCTGTCCGACGAACCGCTCGCGCAGCGGATGGTCGGCGACCAGCGCGGTGAGCTCGGGAACGCCGGCCCGGTGCCGGCCGAGCGCGGCCTCCAGGTCGAGGCAGTCCTCCCAGGCGGTGAGCCGCAGTTCGTCCAGCGGGACGGCGCCCGCCGTGATCGCCCGCCCCGCCAAGCCGTCGAGCACGGGGCCGCGCCAGAGCGCGAGCGCCTCGCGCAGGTCCGCCGCCGCGGCGGACGGCTCTCCGGCGGCGGTCGTCCGGCGGGAGCGGGCGACCGCGTCGGCGAAGGTCCGGGCGTCCAGCCGGTGGCCGTCGAGCAGGATGCGGTAACCGCGCCCGTCGGTCTGCAGCACGGGCGGCCCGGCCGGGTCGGCGCGGTGGAAGGCCCGGCGCAGCAGTCCCGCCAGGTTGCGGACCTGTCGGTCGGCGGTGGCCGGCGGCCGGTCGTCCCAGACGGCGTCCACCAGCCGGGCCACCGGTACGGCGCCGCCCGCGTTGAGCAGCAGCGCGGCGAGCAGCCGCTCCTGGCGCACGCCTCCCAGCCGGACCCGCTCGCCCCCGTCGGTCCGGACCTCCAGCGGACCCAGAATCGCGAACTCCATGCGCTGCCCCTCCCCAGGGTCTTGCACACCGCTGTCGGGTCGTCGCGTCTGGTGACGATCTGATGACTAGATCATGCCAGAATCGTGCGCGTGATTGAGAGGGTCGGTGTGTGCCGGGCCCGCAGGGGCGCGGCGCCGTGATCACCCCGCCCCTCAGTCGCCTGGAGGAAGCCCCCATGATCCGCGTCAAGCGCTTCGCCGCCGTCGCGGCCGCCACCGCGGTGGCCGCCCTCGCCCCGCTGGCCGCCGCTCCGAGCGCGCAGGCCACCACCACCGCCAACCACCCCGGCATGACCTGGGAACTCCTCAACTACGGCGCGGGCTACGCCATCCAGGTCGGCGGCCCCGGCGGCAGCGCCAGTGACGCCTACAACGGCGACACCCCCGCCTACTACTCGCTCCCGGTGCTCTGCCTCAACCAGGACTTCCGGCCCGCCCCGCCCGGGATCCTCATCGGCTACTACAACGGCTGGGCCCTGGGCGAGGTGCAGATCAGCCGCCCCGTGAAGGGGACGGAGCTGACCAGCCCGGAGGCGGCCAACGCCATCTGCCGCCAGCAGTTCGGCCGCAACTGGCGGCAGGCCGAGTTCCACGACGGACACTACGGCGAGGACTACTCGGAGACCGGCGGCTGGACGTTCTGGGCCAACGGCAACCTGCCGAAGAACGTCCGTTTCTGGGTGAACATCAACGACCAGGCGGCCAACCCCTGGGACTGACGTCCCGCCCGGCCGGCCCCCGCCCGCCCGGGCGGGGGCCGGTCCCGGCCGCTACCAGGCCCCGCCCGTCGCCAGCCAGCGGTCCCGGGCCTCGTGCTCGGCGTCGAGGTGGCCGTCCAGCCGCCAGCGCGCCACGTCGTAGTCCGGCAGGTGGCTCCAGGCCCCGGCGGCCGTCAGCAGGTACCGCCACAGCCTGCTGAGCCGTACCATCAGCTCCTCCACCACGCGGCCGGCGTCCTCGCCCTCCTCCGGCGCCGCCTGTGCCCCGGGCTGCGCCGCGCTCGCCGCCCCGGCCTCCGCGGCCCGCTCGGCGAGCGCGCCCAGGACCTCCCGCGCACTGCCGGTGAGGGCCGCGACGGTCTGGGACAGCGCCTCCCCGACCCGGTCCTCCTCGCTCCCCGACGTCCCGGCCGCCTCCCGCAGCAGGACGATCCGCCGTGCGATGAACCGGGCCAGGCCGTCGATGTCCTCCGCGGTGATGTCGGCGGTGTACCGCAGCGCGGACCGGTGGGTGTCTGTCATCCGGGTGTCCCCTCCCTGGGCCGGCCCGCCCCGGCCGAGCGCCGGATCGGGCCTGAGCCTCGGATATGGCACCCCGGAGGTGGCGGCAAACCTCACCGGCCGCTCCCGCCCGGGGCGCAACCGGGCGGACGGGGGCGCACCGGGTGCGCCGACGATGATCGTCAAGGGGTGGCGCATGCGCCTGCGACCTGCGAACATCTGCGGATGATCACCCTCGCCGACGACCTCGGCCACCTCTCCTACGTCGTCTCCGGCGACGGTCCGCCCGTGGTCCTCGTGCACGCGGGCATCGCCGACCACCGGATGTGGGACGAGGTCGTCCCCGCGCTCGGCCAGCGGCACACCGTGATCCGCTACGACCTGCGCGGCTTCGGCGAGTCCGCGCCCCCGACCGGTCCCTTCCGCGAGACCGACGACCTGCTCCGCCTCCTGGACCACCTCGGCCACGAGCGCGTCCGGCTGGTGGGCGCATCCTGGGGCGGCCGGGTGGCCGTGGACTTCACCCTCACCCATCCGGACCGGGTGCACGCGCTGGCCCTGCTCGCCGCGCCGTGGCCGGGCTACGACTGGTCCGCCGAGATGATCGCCTACGACGAGGCCGAAACGGCGGCCCTGGCCGCCGGCGACCTCGACACCGCCGTCGGCGTCAACCTCGACATGTGGGTCCGCGGCCCGGCCCGCACCTGGGACGAGGTCGCGCCGGGAACGGCCGACCGGCTCCGCGGGCCCGTGCGCACCTCCCTGGCGAACCAGGCCGTCGTCGGCGAGCACTCCCAGGGCGTCGCGACCGGCGACCTCGCCACCATCACCGTCCCCACCCTGGTGGCGACCGGCGGCCTCGACGTCCCCGACTTCCGGGCCATCGGGCGCCGCTACGCCGAGGCCGTCCCCGGCGCCACCCTGGTCGAGTTCCCCACCGCCGGCCACCTCATCGCCGTCGACGCCCCCGCGGAACTCGTCGACGTCCTGGCGCCCTTCCTCGCCGCGTAGGGGAGCGGCGGGGCCGCGTGCCGCCCCGCCGAGCTGGTCCGCCCCGCCGAGCCGTCATACCTGAGAGCCAGGCGGAAGACGGCTCCGCAGGGTGAGGCGGGCCGGCCGCCCCGCTCCGTAGCGTGGTCTCCAAATGAACGTTCGGAGAGACAGCACCACGCGCGTCCGGCCCGCCGAGTGCCCCGGCGCGGCCGACCGGCGCCGCCGGCCGGTGAACGGACCGGACCATACTGATCACATGGAGAGGGCTGAGAAGGGGACGGCGCGCCGAGCGCTGGGCACCGTACGGAAGGACCTGTTCACGCTCGCCCCGCAACCCGTGCCGCCGATGGGCGGGCCGAGGCCGCTGAGGTGGCTGCCGCAGCTCGCGGTGGCCGCGGTGGCGGTGTTCGCGGCCGTGTCCGGCACCGAGGACATCGCGATGAGGCCCGTCGGGATGATCCACGCGGCCCTGCTGCTGGCGGCCCTGAGCCGGCCGCTGCCGGCCTGGTGGCTGTCGCTGGTGATGCTGCCGGTGCTCTCGCTGAACGAGTCCTTCGGGCCGTACACGGGATGGGCGTGGGCCGTGCACGCCGGGCTGCTGTTCCTGGTCGCGCTGCGCAACCCGCCGCGGGTGACGGCCGAGACGGCGCTGCTGAGCACCGCGCTGCTGCTGGGGCTGCAGCTGGCGGGCGACGGGATCGGGCCCTGGTACTTCACGCTGATGGTCCTGGCCGCGTTCGCCGTGGCGGTGGCCGCCGCGACCGGGGCGCGCGGGGCGCGGGAGGCCCGCGCCCGGCTCGCCGAGCAGGAGCGCGCCCTCGCGCAGGAGCGGGCCCACCGCACCGTGCTGGAGGAACGCGCCCGCATCGCCCGCGAGCTGCACGACGTGGTCGCCCACCACATGTCCGTCATCTCCATCCAGGCCGATGCCGCCCCGTACCGGGTCGCGGACCCGCCCGAGGAACTGGTCGCGGCGCTGGCCGACATCCGCGCGGGCGCCCTGGAGGGACTGACCGAGCTGCGCCGCCTCCTCGGCGTGCTGCGCTCCGAGGACCGCCCCGGCGCCAACGGTCCCGAGGCCCCGCAGCCCACCCTGGAACGGCTCGGCGACCTGCTCGCCGGGGTGCGGGCGGCCGGGCTCGACGTGACGGCCCTGACCTCCGGGACCCGCCGCCCGCTGCCCGAGGGTGTGGAACTGTCGGCCTACCGCATCGTGCAGGAGGCGCTCAGCAACACCCTGCGCCACGCCCCCGGCGCCACGGCCCGCGTCGAACTCGCCTACGGCCCCGCCGCTCTCGGGCTGCGGATCCTCAACGGCCCCGCAGGACAGGCCGCCAGGCCCTCACCGGGAGCCGGACACGGCGTGCTGGGCATGCGCGAACGCGCGGCCATGCTCGGCGGAGAGCTCTCCGCGGGCACCACACCCGACGGCGGCTACGAGGTCACCGCCCTGCTGCCGGTGCCCGCCGCCCCGGCCGTCCGGACAGACGAGGAACGAACCGCATGACGATCCGAGTGATGATCGCCGACGACCAGGCGATGATCCGCGAGGCCTTCTCGATCCTGCTCGGCGCCCAGCCCGGCATCGAGGTGGTGGCGACCGCCGTGGACGGCCTGGAGGCGGTGGCCAAGGCCGAGGAGCTGCGCCCCGACGTGATCGTCATGGACATCCGGATGCCCGGACTGAACGGCATCGAGGCCACCCGCCTGATCACCCGGCAGGCCGACCTGCCCACCAGGATCCTGGTGCTGACCACCTTCGACCTGGACGAGTACGTGTACGAGGCGCTGCGGGCCGGCGCCGCCGGATTCCTGCTCAAGGACGCCTCCGGGGTCGAACTGGCGGAAGCCGTCCGCGTCGTGGCCGCCGGGGAGGCCCTGCTGTCCCCCGAGCTCACCAAGCGGCTCATCGCGGAGTTCGCCCGGCTGAGCGGCTCGGCGAAGCCGTCCGCCCAGGTGCGGATCGACGTCCTCACCAACCGCGAGACCGAGGTGCTGGCGCTGGTCGCCCGGGGACTGTCCAACGCGGAGATCGCCGGCGAACTCGTCGTCGCCGAGCAGACCGTCAAGACGCACATGGGCAGCATCCTGCAGAAGCTCCAGCTGCGGGACCGCACCCAGGCGGCCGTCTTCGCCTACGAGACGGGCCTGGTCGTTCCCGGCCGCACCGACCTGTGAGCCTGCACCGACCTGTGAGCCCGCACCGACCTGTGAGCCCGCGCGGGCGCGGCGGCGCGGGCCCCGGCACCCCTCGCCGGCCCCCTACCTGAGAGCCAGGCCGGGGAATGGCTCCGCGGCGTGAGGCCGACGCGGGTGCCGGGTTCCTACCGTTCCGGTGTGAGTTGGTTCTTGCGGCCCGCCCGAGGGTCCGAGGACGTCGCAGCTCGCTTCCGTCGGCGGTAGGAACCGCCCCACGCGCCATCGCAGGAGTGCAGCCATGACCATCCGGAGAAACCCCGCCCCATCGACCGGCCTGCCGGTCCGGATCCTGCGGGGCACCTGCGCCGTCCTGGCCTCGTTCCTCGCGTTCCTGGTGCTCGCCGTCGTCCTCGGCGCGTACGTCCCGGCCATCCCCAAGGCGGGGGTGATCGGGCCGGTCCTGGGCGGGCAGTACCCCTTCCACATAGCCCTGATCGCCCTCGTCGCGGCCGCCCTCGCCGCACTGGCCTGGCGGGCCGGCCTGGTGCGCTGGGGACGCGCGGTCACCGTCGTCACGGTGCTGTGCACGGTGGGTGCGCTGGTCATCGGCGCGGTGCAGTTCCGGGCCGCCCAGCGGGCCGGCGTCGACATCTCGCTGGGCCAGGTGTTCACCGAACTCGGCTACCCGGGGGCGGAGCCGGACGTGACGGAGACCTTCGCGAGCCCCGAGGGCGAGGACCTGCGGGTGGACGCGTACCTGCCCGGGAAGGCCCCGGGCCGGACGGCCCCGGCCGTCGTGCTCGCCCACGCCGGCGGCTTCCACACCTTCGACAAGAGCGACCTGCGCGGCACCGGCCGCTGGCTCGCCGACCACGGCGTCGCCGTCTTCGCCGTCGACTACCGGCTGGCCGGCCCCGACCGCCCCACCTGGGACAAGGCACCCCAGGACCTCGTCTCCGCGCTGGGCTGGGTGCGGAAGAACGCCGACGCGTACGGCGTCGACCGCTCGCGGGTCTCGCTCGGCGGCATGTCGGCGGGCGGCACCCTGGCGATGAACACCGCCTACCGCCTCCACAACGGCACCATCAAGGCCGCCGACGGCGCCACGCCCGAGCCCCCGGCCGCCGTGATCGGCTTCTACCCCGGCACCGACGTCACGCAGATGTGGAAGGACGACGTGAGCGGAACCCGCGAGGCGGCCGAGATGTTCACCGGCGGCACGCCGGAGCAGGTCCCGGACCGCTACCGCGAGGTCTCCCCGACCACCGACGTCCGCGCCGGCCTGCCCCGCACCCTGCTCGTCGTCGGCGACCGCGACCGCAGCGCCCGCCCCGAGACCGTCACCGGCCTCGGTGACGCGCTCAGGAAGCAGGGCGTCCAGGTCCAGGTCGAGGAACTTCCCTTCGCCGATCACGCCTTCGACGACGTGTACGGCAGCCTCACCTCCCAGACGAGCCGACAGATCCTGCTCGACTTCCTCCTCGCGGACGGAGCGAGCGCCGGTTAGACCCTGGACGTGACCGTGCCGCGCCCGCCTGTGCGGGCGCGGCCTCCGGCGCTATGAGAGGACCTAGTCGGCCGCCCCCGGGTGCGGGCGGGGGCGGAACGGCCCCCCGGCGGCGAAGGCGCGGGCCGCGAAGCGCTCGCCCATCCGGCGGTACGCGGCCGCGGAGGGGTGCAGCCCGTCGGGGAGGTCGTCCACCTCGGCCGGACCGAGCAGTTCGCGTCCGTCGAGGTGGTGCAGATGGGGATCGTGGGCCTGCCGGACCGCCACGATCCTGGCCAGCTCGGCACGGACCACCTGGAGGGACAGCGCCCCACGGGCCACGTCGGCAGGGTCGCCCAGCGCCGTGATCCGCCCGTCCGGCCCCACCCCGGCAGGGCCGGGGCACGCCTCCAACGCCGGGCAGCTCACCGGGGAGACCACCAGCAGCGGGGTGTCCGGGTGACCGTCCCGGATCGTGTCCAGGAACCCGTGCACCGCCGGGCCGAACGTCCGCAGCCGGAAGACGGCCCGGCCCACGATGTTGATGCCCGTCTTGAAGCTGATCAGATCGGCGGGAAGGTCGCGGATCGTCCGGGCGACATAGGGATCCAGCATGTCGTTGCCCGGCTGGCTGAGGTTGACCACCTCCGCGCCCCCGAGCGAGGCCGCCACCACGGGCCAGGTGCCGGTGGGCCCGTCGGCCTCCAGGCAGTGGCTGATGGAGCTCCCGTGGTGCACCCAGCGGGGCCGGCCGTCGGGCAGCGGCGCCAGGACCTCACCGTCGGCGCGCAGCGCCACCAGCTCCGTGGGGGTCTGCTGCGGCAGCCACAGCTCGACGGTCTTCAGGCCCGGCGGCAGACCGTCGAACCGCGCCGTTCCCGGCTCTCCCGGTATCAGCCGCTGCGCGGCCCCGGGGCCCGCCATCCGCACCACATGGCCCAACGGCGCCCGCCGGCGAGCGACAAGAGCACCGTCCACCGTCAGGTCCAGCATCCCGGTCGGCCGGGGCGCGGGGTCGCCGTCCAACTGCCCCGTGGAGGTGAGGAGCTCGAACTCCAGCACCCGCGCATCGGTGCGGAACACCAGCCGCACCCCCGAAGGCATCACGGTCCCCCCGTAGACCGACGGGTCCTGGTACTGCTCCACGGTCCACGCCGGCAACCGGCGCGGCAGCACCCCCGCCGCCGTCCGCTCCAGCTCCAGCGCACCCCGCACCTCCACCGGCCCGCCCACCAGCGGATACTCCCGCATCGCCACCGCCACCGCTCCTCGGCTCCGGCCCGTCCGGCCGGGCGGGCACCCGGCCGGAGCCATCGGGCCCTTCCCCGAGCCTAAGGGCCCGTCGGCCGGTTCGGCCGGGTGTCCGTACAATGCCGAGCGGGCTGGACGCGGGGCGGGGGAGGGCATCGTGGAGTGGACCCGGGTGCGGAGGGTGCTGATCGCTCTCCTGGTGCTGGCGGCCGCACCGGCCGGCTGGATGCTGTGGTCCCTCCACAGCCTCTTCTCCACTCCCGACCCGCCGGACCTGCGGGCCCTGACGAAGGCCCCGGCGACCGTCGAAGCCCGGCGGGCGGCCGAACAGGACACCGGCGGGCGGATCGCCCGGCTGCCCGAACTGCTGCCGTGGGCCGAGCGGTTGGGGATGTCGACGGTCGACGTCTGCTGGACGGAGGTCGAGCGGGCCTCGTTCGGCAGGGCCTACTGGACGCCGCCGGGCTGCGAGCGAACGGTCACCCTCTACCTCGCCCTGGACACCACCGACATCCGCACCCGCCTCGCCGACCTCGACCGCTACCTCGACGCCGAGGGCTGGCAGAGCGACGACTACCAGTGGAAGAGCCTGATCGCCGCCGACGACTACGCCCACAGTCCGGGCGGCGACCCGTCGCCCGAGCGGCTGGCGGAGGCGGCCGCCCGCCCGATCGCCCCGTCCGTGCGGTACCGGCAGCCGTCGGCCGGGGCGCGGACGGCCCTCTCCGTGGACGTCTCCCAGACGACGAGACCACTGAACGTGTCCACGGGTGAGGACACCTGGTACGCCGAGCACGGAACTCGCAACCACCGCAACGACGACCGGGCCCGCGCCGAGTACCTGACCTGGCAGCCCCTGCGGCCGATGGAGGTGCTCAAGCCCGCCGGCGGCCGCTACGTCGCCGTCCTCGGCTTCAGCACCCGCTACGCCCAGGAGGAGTGGCAGCCGTAGCGGTCCGCGTGGTGGCGGCGGTGGACGAGGCCCTCTGCCGTTGAGGCGGCCGGGTCCGCGGGGTGGCCGGGCCACGGGGGGCGTGACCCGGCCGGGTGGCGGAGCGGCGTGGAGGACGGTCCCTACGGCCGGCGGGTGAAGGTCAGGTGGGTGACGCCGCTCGGGGTGGTGACGGCCTCGGTGTGGAAGCGTTCGTGCAGGCCTTCGAGGCCGTCCCAGAGGCGTTCGCCGCGGCCGAGCAGGATCGGGACCACAGCCACGTGGAGGTGGTCGACCAGGTCGGCGGCGAGGTAGGCGCGGACGGTGGTCGGGCCGCCGCCGATGCGGACGTCCAGGTCGCCGGCGGCCTCGCGGGCCCGGGCGAGGACCTCCTCGGGGGAGCCGTCGACGAAGTGGAAGGCGGTGCCGCCCGCCATCTCGACGCTGGGCCTGGGGTGATGGGTCATGACGAACACGGGGGTGTGGAACGGCGGGTTCGGCCCCCACCAGCCGTTCCACTCGTGGTCCTGCCACGGGCCGCGCTGCGGGCCGAACTTGTTGCGGCCCATGATCTCGGCGCCGATGCCGTCGGCCCAGGTGCGGGCGACGGCGTCGTCGACGCCGGTGTCGCCGCCCGGCTTGCCGAGGATGGTGTGGAAGGTCCGGGTGGGGAAGAACCAGCGGTGCAGCCGGTCGCCCGCGTGGCCGAACGGGGATTCCAGGCTCTGGCCCTCGCCGGTGCCGTAGCCGTCGAGCGAGACGGAGAAGTTGTGGACGCGGACCAGGGACACGGGGCACTCTCCGGTGGTCGGTGCGGCGGCGGTCGACAAGGCGACGTGCGGACGTGGCGATGTGTGGACGCGCCGATGTGGCGACGGGCCGACTCTATCCGCGTCCGCCCGGTCCGGCGGTCAGCGCCGCAGCCATCCGGTGAGCGTGTCCCACCAGCCGTGCCGCGCTGCGGGCACCGTCGGCTCCTCCTCCGGTTCGACGGCCGGCACGGGTTCGGCCGGCGGGGGCGCGGGGAGCGGGACGGCCTGGGTGGTGGCCGCGACCACCGCCGCCGGCAGCTGCTCGCGCGGCGTGAACTCCACCGGCAGCTCGACCAGGTGGCGCGAGAGCCAGGCCGAGGTCCAGGTCAGCTCCGACTCCGGGACGGCCAGGCGGAGGTCCGGCAGCAGGGTGAGCAGGCAGTCGATCCCGGCCTCCGCGATGGCCCGGCCGATGTCCTGGCCCGGGCACTCGTGCGGGCCGCTGCCGAACGACAGGTGGGAGCGGTTGCCGTGCAGCGGCTTCGCGACGTCGGGCCGGACCACGGGGTCGACGTTCCCGGCGGCGAGGCCCAGCAGCAGCATGTCCCCGGCCCGGATCCGGCGGCCGCCGAGCACGGTGTCGCCGGTCGCCCAGCGCCCGGCCACCAGCGACATCGGCGGGGCGTCCCAGAGCACCTGGTCCAGCGCGTCCGGCACGGTCATGTGACCGCCCGACAGGTGGGCGCGGAACCGGTCGTCGGTGAGGATCATCTTCAGCGTGTCGGCGATCAGGTTGACGGTGGTCTCGTTCGCCGCCAGCAGGACCACCCGCAGGTGCTCCAGCACCTCCTCGTCGGTGAGCCCGGCCCCGTGCCGCAGCAGCCGGGTGCACAGGTCGGCGCCGGGGTCGTCGTGCTTGCGCTCGACGGTGCGGCGTAGCGCGGCCACCACGTGCTCGTTGCTGGCGATGGCCGTCTCGGTGCCCTTCATGAGGTCGCGCGCGGCCTGGACCAGGCGCGGCCCGTACTCCTCGGGCATGCCGACCAGCTGGGTCATCACCAGCATCGGCAGGTGCTCGGCGAACCGGCTCACCAGGTCGGCCCGGCCGGTGGCGCCGAACTCCTCGACCAGTTCGGCGGTGTAGCGGGTGACGAAGCGGCGCACCCCGCGCCGGTCGGTGCCGTTCAGGCCGTCGGTGACGGCGCCGCGCAGCCGGCGGTGCTCGGCGCCGTCGGCGAAGACGCAGAGCGGCTGCCAGGCGATGACCGGCATCAGCGGGGAGTCCGTCGCCACCCGGCCCTCCCGGAACGCCGTCCAGCGGCGGGAGTCCCGGGAGAAGCGCGAGGGCGTGCGCATCACGGTGAGGTTCGCGGAGTGGCCGAGGACCAGCCAGGCCGGGAGGTCGCCGTGCAGCAGGACGGGCGCGACCTCGCCGTAGTCGGTGCGCAGTTGCTCGTACAGGCCCGCCGGGTCCGCCTCGGCCGCGGGCCCGTAGAGCCGCCGGAGCTCCGCGACGGGCAGCTCGTCGAGGGCGGGCTCGTCGGGACCGGGGTCGTCGAGCGCGTCGAGGATGGCCTGGTCCCGGTGGCCGGGGTCGCCGGCCCGGTGGGCGGGGCAGCCGGCGGGCGGGGCGAGGGCGGCGTCGTCACGGAACGGGGAGGTCACGGTGTCTCCGGAGATGGTCGGCGGGCGTGGGGGGGTGATGCGTGGTGGGGGGCGGGTCTCACGGTGCCGGGGCCGGGCCCGCGAGGTCGTGGAGGTAGTGCATGAGCGCGAGCAGCACGTCCCGCCCGGACTCGCGGACCCGCGCGTCGCACGCCACGATCGGGACCTCGGGCGGCAGGTCGAGGGCCAGCCGCAGCTCCTCGTCCGGGCAGTCGGGGGAGTCGGGGAAGCGGTTCGCGGCGACGACGAACGGCACGCCCCGGTCCTCCAGCCGGCCGATCACGTCGAAGCTGATCTCCAGTCGACGGGTGTCGACCAGGACGACCGCGCCCAGCGCCCCCTCGAACAGGCCGTTCCACAGGAACCAGAACCGTTCCTGGCCCGGTGTGCCGAACAGGTAGAGCACCAGCTCGTCGCTGATGCTGATCCGGCCGAAGTCCATCGCGACGGTCGTCTCGGACTTCCGCTCGATCCCGGCCAGGTCGTCGACCTCCGCCCCGGCCTGGGTCATCGTCTCCTCGGTGGTCAGCGGGCGGATCTCGCTCACCGAGCCGACCAGGGTCGTCTTGCCGACGCCGAAGCCGCCGACGATCACCACCTTGACGGCCGCGGCGGCCGAGTCCGGCAGCAGATCCTCGTCCGCCGGCCCGAGCACCGTGTCAGAGCCGTTGAAGTCCATGCATCACCGCCTCCAGGAGGGCACGGTCGGGGAGAAGCGCGGCCGGGACGGAGGCGCGCGCCTCGACCCGTTCCTCGGCCAGGAGCTCCGCCACCAGCAGGGCGACCGCGCTGACGGGGAGCCGCAGGTAGGCGGAGATCTCGGCCACCGAGAGCGGCGACCCGCACAGGTGCAGGATCGCCGCGTGCTCCGGCGGCATCGAGGGGGCGGGCTCCGCACGGGACACGACCAGTGTGACCAGGTCCAGCGCGGCCCGGTCGTCCGGCTGGGTGTGGCCGCGCGTGATCACGTAGAAGCGTTCCGGGGGCTCCTCGCCCCAGTCCCGGCCGGTGGTGCTCATACGACAGGTTCGCTCCTTCGCGGCGGCGTGGTGAGGTGCTCGCCGATCCGGGCGACCAGGTCGCGCATCCGCTGGCCCATCAGCCCGGCGTCGACGCCCTCGTCGGCGAGCACCGCGAGGTAGGCGCGGGCGCCGGCCGCCATCAGGTAGAAGAACCCGCCGCCCATCTCGATCACCACCAGCCGCATCCGGCCGTCCCCGAACGGGAACTCGTGGCCGACGGCGGCGGCGAGGCTCTGCAGCCCGGCGCAGGCGGCGGCGAGCCGGTCGGCGGTGTCGGGTTCGGTGCCGTGCTGGGCGATCCGCAGTCCGTCGGCGGAGAGCACGACGACGTTGCGGACGAGCGGGACCTCGTCCGCCAGCTGCTTGAGCAGCCAGTCCAGGTTGGTCCGTGGCTGAGTCACCGCTCGTCCCTCCGTGTCCCCGTCGCGTCCTCGGTGCCGTGGTCGGTCGGCCCGGTGCCGTTGATGCCCTCGGTGAAGGCGGCCAGCCAGAGGCCGGGCTGCACCGGCTCCGCCGGGTTCCCGCGCGCACCGGCACCCGCACCCGCACCGGTCCCGGGCGCCGGCCTGCCACCGGCCTGCGTGCCGCCGATGGGCGTGCCGTTGGGGGGCGTGCCTCCACCGGGAGTGCCGAACCGGACGGCCGGAGCGGCGTGCCGGCGGCGCCGGGGCAGGCCGTTGGGGGTGCGCTCGGTCACCAGCGGGACCTCGTCCCCACCCGTCGGGGACCCGCCGCGCCGCGGTCCGCCGAGCGTCATCCCGCGGGCGCTGCCGAGCGGTCCGGGCGGCGGTCCCGTGCGCGGGCGGCGCGGCGGTGGCGAGGTGTGCGACCGGCGGTCGTCCACCGGCTCCGGCCCGGCCGAGCCGGTGACGCCGATGCCGTGGGCGCGCCCGGTCGCGGGGGTCGTGGTGATCAGCTCCTGCGGGAAGACCAGCACCGCCCGCACCCCGCCGTAGGCCGAGGGCCGCAGCGAGACCTGGAAGCCGTACGCCCGGCAGAGCCGGCCGACGACCGCGAGGCCGAGCCGCGGCGTCTCGCCGAGGTTGTTGAGCTCGATGCCGGCCTGGGCCTCCGCCAGCATCCGCTCGGCCCGGGCCCGGCCCTCCTCGCTGAGGCTCAGGCCGCCGTCCTCGATCTCGATCGCGATGCCGCTCTGCACCTCGACCGCGGTCAGGTGCACCAGGGTGTGCGGCGGGGAGTAGCGGGTGGCGTTGTCCAGGAGTTCGGCCACCGCGTGGATGAGCGGCTCGACGGCCGGTCCGACGACGGCGACGTCCGAGACCGGGTGCAGCTCGATCCGCTCGAAGTCCAGGATCCGGGACATGCCGCCGCGCAGCACGCTGTACAGCGGCACCGCCTTGTTCCACTGGCGGCCCGGCCGGGCGCCGCCGAGCACCGCGACGCTGTCGGCGAGGCGGCCGATGAGGGCGTTGCCGTGGTCGAGCAGCAGCAGGTCGGCGAAGACCGCGGGCTGGCTGCCGTGCGCGTGCTCCATGCTGCGCAGCTCGGCGGCCTGCCGGTGGACGATCGCCTGGACCCGGCGGGCGATGTTGACGAAGGACCGCTGCGCGGACTCGCGCGCCGTCTCCGAGGTGTCGACCGTCTCCAGCACGGCGCGCAGCAGGGTCTGCTGCGCCGCCCGGAACTCGGCGCCGACCGAGACGTCCTGCAGGGTGTACGCGGCGGCGACGCTCTCCAGGCCCTCGCCCCTGGAGAGCCTGGCGATCGCGGCGGGCAGGACGGACCTGGCCAGCCGGATGTACTCGGTCTCCTGCCGGGTCAGCCGGCGGACCAACTCGCCCTCGCGCCGGGCCGCCTGGGCGCGCAGCTCCTCGGCGGCCCGGCCCCGGCGGGCGGCCTCGGCGGCGACCAGGACCACCGCCAGGGTGCCCACCACCGCGCACAGGGCGACCCCGGTCCGGGCGGCGGGGGAGGCCGCGGCCACCGTCACGGCGGCGACGGCGGCCGTCGCGAGGGTGGGCAGGAGCCAGACGAGCACGGGGGCGGAGCGCCGGCGTCCGGGCGACGAACCAGCACCAAGCATTCGGCAACCTCAAAATGGTCGAAGAGTGGGGGGACGGGACGGGCCGGGCGGTCGGCCCGTGATGGTGCGGGGTGGGTCTGGGCGTGTGCGGTCGGGGCGGGGCGGACGGCACCGGAACCCGCCGTGGCCGGGCGCTGCGCGCCCCTGCGGGAGCGGTCCGGCGCCGGACTCCCGGTACTCGCGACCGGGCCGGTGTCGGCCTCAGGTTTACCGTGCGCCGCCCGCCGTGCACGGGCACCCACGCCCAGTTCGCCAATGCGAGCGGACTCCCGGTGAACTTGCCGCGAGCACGCGCCGTTTCGTGCTAAGGCACGCCGTCGTGCGCCCCGGCGCGACGCCAGGACCGGCGCTCCGGCACAGCTCCCGTCAGCCGAAATGACGATCCGCCGGACGGGTCACGGGTGGGCGGCCGGGGAACCATGGCCCAACACGCCCGACTCCGGGGGGACGGATGCCGAACGGATCCCGGCCGGCGACCGGTCCGGCCGCCCTGCTGGTCGACCTGGTCGCCACCGCGGTGGGCCTCGCCGTGGCCGCCGCCGTGGTGGCGGGCTTCGACCTGGGCGGTCCGCCCGCGAACCGGTGCGCCGCCGTCCTCGGCGCGGCGGTGCTCCTGGTGGCCGTGCACGCGGCCGGCGGCGCGCTCGTCCGCCGCCTCCGGGCGGACCGCTCGCACGTGCCCTGCCTCCGGGCGCTGCTGCTCGTCCCGCTGCTGCCGCTGCTGCTCGCGGCGGAGCCGGCGGCGCTCTGGCTGGCCGTCCGGCTGGCCGGCTGGCTCGGCCTGTCCACCGGGCGGGCGGGAGCGGGCGCGACGGTGGTCGCCGCCGTGGTCGTCATGCTGGTCGGGGTGACGGTGCACCACCTCTGGTCCGTCCTCGCCGACCGCGACGGGGACGGCTCGGCGCTGCGCGGCGTCGCGCGGCATCTGCTCGCGGTGGCCGGTCTCGCGGTCGTGGTGGCCGTGCTCGACGGCGCGGCCCTGGCGAACGGCCCGGGCTGGCGGCAGCTGCTCACCCTGGTCGCGCTGGGGGCCGTGCTCGGCCCCAAGTTCAGCCGGCTGTCGCTGCCGGGGCGCGGGGTGCGGCTGCGCTCGGCGGCCGGTCTGGCGGTCGCCACCGCGGGCAACCTGCTGAAGCTGTGGCTGGTGACCTGGCTCAGCACCTGGATGGAACTGCCGCTGAGCATCGCGGGGTTCGGCGCCTTCGCCGCCGCGGCGCTGATCGTCGGGGTGGCGATGCTGCCCACCTCGGTGGCCGGGCGGCGGGCGGCCGACCCCGGAAGGGTGTTCCTGCCGGGCGCGCCGGCCGAGCTGCACGGGCGGCTGCCGCCGGGGGCGTGAACCCCCGGCGCCGGGGTCAGCCGGGGCGGACGGTGCGCGGGCCCGCCACGGCGGCGCCCAGGGCGGAGACCCGGGCGCGCAGTCCGCGATCGGCCGTGACGACCAGGCACTCCCGCCCGGGCCGGGCCGCCAGTGCCGCCGCGACCAGGTCGACGATCAGATCGTCGCCGCTGCCGCTCGCGGCCTCCACCCGGACCTCCGGCGTCGCCGTCACACCCCGGGCGGCACCCTCGACGACGAGGACGACCTCCAGCGGTCCGCTCCGCGCCCATCCGGGCAGGTCGGGCCGGTCCCCGCCCGCCGCTCCGTCCAGCCCGCGGCCGGCGAGGGGCGCGAGCGCGTCGCGCAGCCGCTGCGCCGCGCCCCGCCGGTCGCGCCACCAGCCGTCGGGCACCGAGCCCACGACGTTGGCCCCGTCCACCACCAGCAGCGGCACGGCCCGCGCGGACTCGTCCGCCCCGCCGTGGCCCGTCCCGCTCTCGCCCGTCCCGCTCCGGTCCATGGCGCGCAAGTCTGTCACGAAGGCCCCGCCGCCCCGCCCGCGCTACCCGACCGGCCCGGTGTCGCCGGCGAGCAGCTGCCCGCGGTCCCGCCAGGCCTGTTCCCACTGGCGGGCCAGCGCCGGATAGACGATCAGATGGCGGAACGGTGCGATGAGCAGCAGGTAGCACCGCCCGAGCAGGCCGTTGGGCTTGACCAGGACGGCCATCCGCAGCTCGTGCCCGCCGTCGCCGGTCGGCGCCCAGCCGAGGTGCATGAGGGTGTGGACGGTCCGGTTGGCCAGCTCGCGGACCTCCTCGTCCGCCAGGCGGTAGACCGGGGTGAGCGGAAGGCCGCCCGGAGCCTCGTCGCCGACGGTGTCGGCCAGCTCGCGCGGCAGCCGTTCGCGCAGCGAGCGCACCCGGGTGCCCAGGCCCGCCCCGGGCCGGTCCCAGCCGAGCGGGGCGCCGAGCCTCCGGCGCACCGCGAACAGGAACCGGTTGGCCGGTGACTGCCGGGCGAAGCCGCCGCCCGCCCGCATGGCGGCGAGCATCATCCCGAAGTCGTCGGGCCCGGCGCCGGGGGTGCGGAAGGCCCAGACGTCCTCGGCGCGGACGCGTCCCGGACGGCTTGCTCGTCACGGACGTCCGCCTGGATGGGAAGCAGGCGCTCACCGTGCGCTGGCGGTAGTGCGCCGCCGACCGCGGCTTCCCACCACACCCGCCCGCTCCCGCTGTCAGAAGTCCGGCAGGCACTCCTCGGAGAAGGCGCCGCCGAACACCTGCTGCGCGTGCGTGAGCATCCGCCGGGCGTACACCGCGTCGCGGGCCAGGCAGGAGTAGCCGTCGAGTTCGACGGTGATGACGCCGGAGGTGTCCGCGAGGTAGACGTCCAGGCCCGGGTACATCAGCTCGACGGACGGGAGGTCGTCGATGTCCGGGGCGAACACCGGGTACTCGCCGTGTCCGTCGCCCGCCCCGGTGGCCAGCACCCGGCGCGAGTCCGTGCCGCCCGGGAGCAGGAAGCACTCGTCGAAGCGGTCCGACACGGTGTTGAAGCAGGACCCCCAGCCGTCGCCGAACTCCGCCCGTGCCAGCTCCCCCAGCGTTCGGGGCGTGAAGCGGCCGTCCCCGTCGAGCCAGCCGAACCGGCGCAGCAGCCCGGCGTCGAACGCCAGCCAGCGCCGCAGGCTCGGCGGCAGCGGACGCCCGCTCGGGAACACCGCCCCGGCCGGCAGGCGCTCCTCCGGCAGCGGCTCGGGCTCGCCGGTCAGCCACGGCCCGGCCCACGGGCCGTAGTCCAGGATCGGCCGGTGCGGGTCGGCCGCGACGGCGGCGATGGCGCGCTCGGTGAGCGCGACGCCGTGCGCGTCGCTCGGGGGGATCGGGTTCGCGGGGTTCATCGGGCTCGGTGTCCTGTCCGGGAATCGCTCGACTGCTGCTCGGTCCCGCCGAATCTACGGCCCGTCACCGACACTTGCCGCACCGCCCGTGCGCCGGGTGCCGGGGCGGGCCGCCCCGGCACCGACCGCGGCTCAGGCCCCGGTGGGGGTGGGCGTGGGGACTCCGGGGCCGGTCGGGGGCGTGGTCGGCCGGGGCATGCACGGCTTGGTCGAGGTCGGGGCGGGCACCCCCGGGGTGGGGGTGGGGAACTCGCACCCGCTGGGGTACATCGGCCCGATCATCGAGACGCGGTTCACCTGGTAGGGGCCCTGTCCGTACCAGCCGTGGAAGGTGATGCGCACCGAGGTGGACTTGCCGATGGTGAGGGTCGTGGCGAGGGACTTCCAGCTCGGCCCGTCCTCCCAGAGCGTCACCTCGCCGGTGCCCGTTCCGGTGCCGGAGATGGTGACGAAGGTGTAGGCGCCCGACATGGAGGCGGAGAACGTGTAGGAGGTGTCGGGCACGACCGTGACCGTCTGCGTGCAGCCGGCGTAGTCCTGCCCGCTGGGACGGCCCTCGATGACCCGGTCGGTCTGGACGAACTCGCCCTGGCAGGACCAGCCCAGGGCGAGCGGGTAGCGGAAGTCGCCGTTCGTGATCCATTCCAGGGGCGCGGGCTGGGCGGTGGCGGAGCCGTGGGCCGCGAGGGCGGCCGTTCCGGCCAGGGCGAGGGCGCTGAGGGCGGCGCCGAGCGAGCTGCCGCGGTGGGCGTGGCGGGGACGGGGGCGGGACGAGCGCATGGCGATCTCTCCGATGTGGGGGTGTCCGGACGGTGCGGGGGCGGGGCCGGCCGTCAGGGGATGTACGTGCGCTGGCAGCTGGGGGACGGCGTGGGGGACTGGGGACCGCTCGCCGTCGGCGACGGGGCGCTCGTCTCGCCGCACGGGCTCGGCTCGTACCCGGGCCCGATGAAGGACACCGACCGCACGTCGAAGGCGGCCTGCTCGTACCAGCCGTGGAAGTACACGGTGAGCTCGGTGGTGTCCGGCCCGGTGGTGACGTTCACCGACAGGTTGTTCCAGTCGCTCTCGCTCGACCAGGTGGAGGCGTTCTCCCCCTTGGCGCCGCTGACGCCGGCGAAGGCGAACGGGCCGCGCACCGTGGCGGAGAGCGTGTAGGCGGAGTTCGGCAGGACCCGCACCCGCTGGGAGCATCCCGCCGTGTTGTCGGCGGTGGGGAAGCCCGTCATGTAGTGGACGTGCGGGATGCCGCTGGTGCCGACGTGCCCGTCGCAGGCCCAGATCCACGGGTAGGAGTCGAAGTTCCCGTTGACGATCAGGTTGACGCGGGGAAGCGGTTCCGCCGTCGCCGACGCGGCCAGGCCGGCGGTGGAGACGGCGGCCGCGCTGAGCGCGGCGACCGTGAGGCCGACGGGCAGACCGCCGGGTCGGCGTCCGCGGGCAGGTCGGGAACGGGCGGCCCGGGAGCGGGTGGATCGGAAGGGGGCGGAGCGGGAGGGGGTGAGCGCACGCATGCCGTCTCCGGGTGGGGGAGTGCCGATGGGACAGCGGTGCGAGGGAGTGGGCCACACCATGGTGGATACGGCCCGCCGCCGTCAAGGGGCCGACCGCCAGGACGGTTCCGTCGGGTCCGCCAAGTCAAGCCCCCTGACGATGAGCTGATGGATCATCACCCCCGCCGATCGGTGCTCCGGCCGGTCCTCACGGGCCATGGCCGATGACCTCCGGAGGACGACGCGCAGGGGGCGGGGCGGATGCGAGGGTGATAACGGCGGCCCTGTGTCGGGCCGGAAGGGGCGGACACCATGACCATCGTTCAGGTTCGGACACCACACCGGCGCGGCCGGCTGGGGATGCGGCTGGCGGCCGTCGCCCTGGCCGGTGCCACCGTCGTCACGCTCGCCCCGACGGCGGCGGTGGCGGCGGGAGCGGCGGGCCGGTCCGCGGAGGAGCGACGCTCCCGGGTCGACGGGCGCCAGGAGCTGCGGGACCTCGTGGAGCACGGAGGCATGACCGCCGCGCTCGCGGAGATCCGCCTCCCCGGCCGCTCCCCGTGGCGGGGCGCCGCGGGCACCGCCGACCTGGCCACCGGGCAGCCGGCCAGGTCGGACGGCCGGTTCCGGATCGGCAGCGTGACCAAGACCTTCGTGTCGGCGGTCGTCCTGCAACTCGTCGGGGAGGGCCGGATCCGGCTGGACGACCCGGTCGAGCGGTACCTGCCGGGGGTCGTCCCGAACGGTGCGGCGATCACCGTGCGGCAGCTGCTGAACCACACCAGCGGCCTGTTCAACTTCACCGAGGACGAGCGGTTCCTGGTCCGGAGCGAGGCCGACCTCCAGGAGTACGCGTACGGGCGGTGGCGCTACCGGGACTACCGGCCGCAGCAGCTGGCCGCGGTCTCCGCCGAGCACCCGCCGTACTTCGCGCCCGGGCAGGGCTGGAAGTACTCGAACACCAACTACGTCCTCGCCGGGATGATCATCGGGAAGGTCACCGGGCACACCTGGCAGCGCGAGGTCGACCGCCGGATCGTCCGGCCGCTGCACCTGGAGGACACGGTGTTCCCGGGCTCCGAGACCGGCCTCGGCGGCCCGCACGCCCACGCGTACCTCGACATGCCGGCCGGGCCGGCCGACATCACCCGCTTCAACCCGAGCGTCGTGGACGCGGCCGGCAACGGCATCTCCACCACCACCGACCTCAACCGCTTCCACGCGGCGCTGTTCGGCGGAAAGCTGCTGCGGCCGGCCGAGATGGCCGCGCTGACGACCACCGTGTCGACCGGCGCCGAGGGCGGGCAGTACGGGCTCGGCGTGGTCCGGATCGACCTGGGCGAGGGCTGCGAGACGGCCTGGGGCCACGACGGCGGGCTCCCCGGCTGGAGCACCCTGTTGCTCGGCAGCCGCGACGGGCGGCGCCAGTTCGCCCTGTCGCAGAACCCCTTCGTCGGCAAGGACGACTCGGCGAGCGGCCCGGCGATCGGCTCACTCGTGGCCAAGACCCTGTGCGACCCGCCGACGGGCACCGGTGCGCTCGCCGCCCCGGCCCCGAAGGCGCTCCCCCTCCCCGGCCCGGACCTCCGGGTCGAGAGCGGTGCGGCCGCCCGCTGACGGCGCGAACGCCGCCCGCCGCCCCCGGCGCAGGGCCCGGAGGAGGGCCGGCCGGAGGCGGCCGGTGGCGGGGCGGCCGGCGAGGACGGCCTCGAAACGGCGGTGGTCGCGGGCCGCGCGCAGCGCCGCGGCGTCGTGGGTGCCGGGCACGGGCGGGGCCGGCTCGCCGCGGCGGGCGGCGCGGTAGCCGTCGAGGAGGTGCTGCTGCAGAGCGTTCATGCGCCCACCCTGCACACGGCCCGGCCCGCAGGTCCCGTCGATTGACAGCCCTGGTCAACTGGCGCGACAGCGCCCCCGGCGGGTCCGGCACCATGGGGGAGTGAGCGTGACCATCGACATCACCGGACTGCCGCACGAGCGGATCACCTTCTGCCCCTCGCCGCTGGCGGAGCTCGGCAACGCCCTGCACGCGCTGGCCGAGCCCGCGCACCACGCCCGGCTGCACGCGTGGACCACGGCGACCTCCGCCGCGCTCGGGCCGGAGCTGGCCGACCGACTGCTGGAGGCCGACTTCATGTGGCGCTCGACGCGCTCCGACTTCCTCATGCCGGCCCGGCCCCGGGAGACCCTCGCCGAGGAACTGGACGACCTCGACCGCCTGGACGACGAGACCTTCGTCGGCGCGGCCCTGGAGATCTCGTGCAGCACCAGCCACTACGCCAAGGGCCTGCCCTCACCGCTGGTCGACGTCCGGTCGCGGCGCCGCGCGCTCGACCTGGCGGCTGCCCGCGGCCCGCGCCAGGCGGCGTTCGTCGAGCGGATGCTCGCCGAGCCCACCGCCACCCGCGCGTGGATCCGACGCCTCCTGGAGGACTGCGACCGGGCGTTCTTCGCCGACACCTGGCGCCGCGTCCGCGTCCAGCTCGCCGCCGACGCCCAGCAGAAGACCGAGCTGCTGCGCCGCAAGGGCCTGGCGGCGGCGCTCACGGCCGCCTCCCGGGCGCTGAGCCTGGAGGAGGACGAGCAGGGCAGTCGCATCGTCGCCGACAAACTGGTGCACGGCCGCACCGAGGCCCGCGGCACCGCCGTCACCCTGCTGCCGAGCGTCTTCGGCTGGCCGCACCTCTTCGCCATCTACGCGTCCGGCTGGCAGCCCGTCATCCAGTACCCGGTCGCCACCCACGAGGTCGGCGGCACCGAGCCCGTGGAAGCGGTCACGCTGCGCCTGGAAGCGCTGACCCACCCGATGCGGATGAGGCTCTGCCGCAACCTCGCCCGCGGCGTGTACTCGACGAGCGAGCTGGCCGACGCGTACGGCATCACCGCCCCGGAGGTCTCCCGCCACCTCGCCGTCCTGCGGAAGGCCGGCCTGCTCACCACCCAGCGCCGCGGCCGCTACGTCCTCCACCAGCTCGACCTCCCGGTCGTGGCCCGGCTCGGCAGCGACTTCCTGGAGTCCGTGCTGCGCTGAGGAGGTCCGCGGTCAGGACGGGCGGGTGGCGTGGCGGTCGGCGGGTGAGCGCGGTTCGGCCAGCAGGACGGCCGCGGTGGTCAGGCCCTCGGGCGCGACCCGTGCCATGGCCGGCAGCGCGGTGTCCCAGGCGCCCGAGCTGAGCACCTCGGTCAGCAGGGCGTGTGCGGTGCGCTCGTCCGGGCAGGCACCCGCGATGTCGGCGAGCAGCCTGTCCCGCCGGCGGTGGTCGGTGACGGTCCTGGCGTGCTCGGCGGCCTCGGAGAGGTGGGTGCGGCACAGCTCGTGCCGGCCGGTGTCGGCCAGGGTGCCGGCGAGGCGGACCAGGGCCGTGACCCGGGCGTCGGGATCCCGGATGTCCCGGGCGGCCTGGACGGCCTGCCGCAGGTCCCCCTTGTCGAGCAGGGCGCGGCTCGCGCGGGCCAGGGCGATGGACCTCAGGTCCAGGTCCGGAATGCCCGCGGCGAGGGTGGCGGCCCGGACCGGCCTGTCCGCCTCGACGAGGGCGGTGACGACGGTGAAGAGGACGTCGGCCTGCTCACTGACGTGGCGGAGCGTGCGGGCCGCCGCCCTCGCCCGCGTCGCCCACTCCCTCGCCGACCGGGCCTCCCCGGCGAGGGCGAGGATGTGTGCCGCGTGCGCCAGGGCGGCGGCGTGGTTCCCGGGATCGGTCTCGTCCTCCGCGGCTTCGGCGTAGTCGACGGCGAGCTCCACCGCGTGCCGGGTGTCGCCCGCTCGCACGAGGGCCTCGCAGACCTCGGCGATCAGTCGGGGGTCCGTCCAGGGCCCGGTGAGGGTCAGCCCGACGTCGATGGCGGCGTGCGCCAGATGGCAGGATCCGTCGTGCTGCTCCTGCGGGCCGACCAGCGACCGGACGACTCGGCCGAGGGCGAGGGCCTGGCCCAACGGGTCGATGTCGTCGAAGACGACGAAGGCGGCCTGGGTGGCCAGGCGGTGGGCGAGGGGGTGGTCCAGCCTGCCCAGCACCGCGGCCGCGCGTGCCAGGGCGTCCGCCCTGGCCTCCGATCGGGGCAGCGCCGCCGCGAGGTCGAGTGCCTCGTCCGTCCTCCCCGCCTCGGCGAGAGCCTCGACGACGCCGACCAGGGCCTCGGGCGGGCGCCCGAACTCCGGGTCGACCGAGCCGAGCACCTCCCCGGCGAGTGCGACGGCGTGCTCCGGGTCCCCCGATCGCGCGAGCGCCCGGGCGACGTTGGCGAGGGCGTCGAGCCGCGCGTCGAAGAAGGTGAAGGAGGCCGCGCCGGCGGCGGGTCCCTCCGTCGTCCTGGCGGCCTCGGCCGTCAGGACGACCGCGGTGGCCAGGTCCCCGGCCTGTGCGTGGGCGTCGGCCGCGAGGGCCAGGGCGGTGGACCGCGAGGCGGGATCATCGAGGGCTCGGGCCAGTGGGGCGGCGTGCGGCAGCAGGCCCGCCTCGCACAGGCTCGTGACGAGGCGGTAGAGGGTGAGGTCCGAGGGCCGGGTGTCGGTGAGGCTCCGGGCCAGGCCGCGGGCCTCCGCCGCCACCTCGGCGGCGCGGCGCGGCTCCCCGGCGCGGGCGAACAGCCGGCCGACCTCGGCCAGCGATGCGACGGTGTCCGCGGTGGGGGCGAGGGAGCGGACGATCCCGGCGGCCTCCCCGGCCAGAGCGGCGGTGAGGCGGGGCTCCCCGGAGCCGGCCAGCGCATGGCCCGCGGTCAGCAGTACCCGGGCCTTCGTCGCGGACGCGGCCATGGCCCGGGCGACCCGGGTCGCCGCCCAGGCGCGGCCCGACCGGGTCAGGACGTCGCAGACGAGCGCCAGGACGTCCGTCTGCTGTCCCGGTCGCTCGTCCAGGACGACGGCGGCGGCCTCCAGCGCGAGCAGCGAGGCCTGCCGCCGCTGTTCCCGTCCGGCGCGCCCGCGCGGGGTCCGGGAAGCCTCGGCGAGCTCCAGCCACGCCTCCGCCACCAGCAGGAGGTGCTCGGGCCGCCGGACGGCGTCGGTGACGCCGAGGGCGAGGTCGGCGGCCGTCCGGCACAGCCCCTCCGCCCGCTCCGGCTCCCCGGCGAGCGCCAGGACCCCGGCGACCAGCGCCAGGTGATCGGCGCACGGCCCCGGGTCCCGCGGGACGCGGGCGAGCGCGGCGTCGGCCAGCTCGACGGCCCGCTCCGGCCGCCCGGCCCGCGCCAGGAGGGATGCGGCACGGGCCAGATGGCCGGGCTTGAAGGAGGGGTGCAGCGTACGGGTGATGCGCGCCGCCGTCTCCGCCAGCACCTCCGCCCGGGCCGCCAGTTCCGTGCGGAACGGGTCGGCGCCGCACGCGTCCCGTGCCCGTACCAGGAGCGTGACCGTCTCGGCCAGCGCGTCGAACTGGGGCAGCGGGGAGTCGTGCAGGACGGCGAAGTCCCGGGACTGCAGGTCGGGCCGGGTGATGGTCTCCGCGATGCCGACGGCGCGGCGCAGCAGGCCGACCACGTCCCCCTCGCCCACCCGGGCCAGGAGTCCGGCCGTACGGACCAGGAGGCCCACCTGGTCCTTCGCGCTGGACACGGTGATCGTCGCCGCTCGGGCGGCGGCGTCGAGCGCCACCTCGCGGGCCGCGGGGTCGTGCTCCTCCAGCAGGGCTTCCGCGACCGCCAGCAGCCGGCGGATCCGCTGCTCCGGATCGGGATGCGCCTTCGCGAGGGCGACGGCCCGGTCGGCCTGCCCCAGCGAGGCCCAGAGGGCGACCAGTCGCTCGGGGACGTCGACCGATCGGCGGTGGATCAGGTCACGGTGGTACGCCAGCCGCACCGCCAGCGCGAGGTCGTGGCGTTCGGCGTCGAGCAGCAGCCGGAAGGTGTCGTCGATCTCCGCGAGCGCCGCCGTGTCCGAGCCCGTCGCGTGCCAGAGCCGCTCGTGGCGCGCCCGGTCGGCGGCCAGCTCGCCCAGGCGGTCGGTGTCGCCGAGCGCGCGCAGCAGGTGCGGGTATCCGGTCAGGGCGTACTCGGGCGTCCCGGCGGGCCAGCCCTTCGTCCGCCAGTCCGCGACGAACTCGTGCACCCGCCGGCGGCACTCCGCACGTTCCCCGGTGGACAGCCGGGCGAGTGCGCCCTCCTGGAGCCGGCTGTGGGCGAAGTGGTACGGGGCCTGCGCCGGTGAGGGGTTCGCGGGGTACCGGGGCGGGCGCCTGCGGAAGGAGCGGCCGGCCGAGCCCCCGAGCACCCGCTGCACGTCGCGCTCCTCGGCCCCCGTCAGGGCGGCGAGATCGCGGGCGCTGAGGCCGCCGCCCGCGGTGGCGAGCAGCCTGGCGATGTCCTGTCCCAGCTGCTCGCCGTCGCCGTCCTTCCGGCCGTCCATCAGGGCCGACAGACCGCGCTCCATCTCCTGCCGCACGACCTGGGCCGCCGGTGAGGGCTCCAGGCGGTGACTGATCGCGGTGTCGCGCAGCGGGTGCGTGTCGGGCACGTCGCTGGGCACCGGGGGATCGGGGCGCGCGGTCACCAGGATCCGCAGGCCGGTGTAGGGGCGGGCCGGCAGGAGCCCGGAGATGCTGTGGCCGCTCGTCCCGCTGGTGACCCCGGCGTCCTCGTCCAGGCCGTCCACGACCAGGACGAGCCGGCGCCCCTGGTGCACGGCGCGCTCCGCCGCGCGTTCCAGGGCCTTGAGGAAGCGCGCCCGGGAGTCGCATTCGAGTTCGGCGTCGCCTAGGTACTCGCGCAGCTGGTCGCCCATGCTCCGCAGGAAGCCGCCGCGCTCTGAGCGCTCCGGGTCGGTCGTGGTCACGAAGAACGACAGCACGTCCGCGCCCGGCGGGGGGTCGAGGACGAACTGCGCCATGAGGGCGGTCTTGCCGGTCCAGGCCGGTGCCTGCCAGCGCCAGTACCCCGGTTCGGCCCCCTCGGGAGCCGTGCCGAACGTCCGCATCCGGGCCAGTTCCCGCTCCCGGCCGCGGAAGCCCTCCGCCGCGAACTCCCGCACGACGAGGAGGTGGCCGGACTCCGGGACGGCGGGGCCGCCGACGACGGGTTCCAGGACCGGTGCGCGGCCGGTGTGCCGCTCCAGGAGATCCGCGAACCCGGCGCGCGCGGTGAACGTGCTGGCCGGCAGCGCGTACAGCCGGCGGTTCTCGTGCTCGTGGTCGTCGCAGAACACCACGCCCACCAGCAGCCCCCGGCAGAACACCGCGGCGCCCGACACCCCGCCCCACTCGCGCGGCGCCCCGGACCGGCGGCGGACCGCGACGTCCTGGTCCAGCACCTCGCTCCACCCCGGACCGGTGCCGAGCAGCGGAAGGACCCCCCTCAGCTGGTCGACACCGCGCTCTCCCTCCGCCGGCGGAGGGGCGTGCGCGGGGAACCCGAGGCCCTCGTAGTCCAGCGGCCGCCCGCCGCGGGGCTCGCCCCAGCGCACGATCCCCGGCACGTCGACCGGCTCCGCCAGCCGCAGCAGGGCGACGTCATCGCCCTCGCCCGGCGTCCAGAGCACGGTCGCGGCGCGCTGCTCGACGGGCCCGCGCGGGTGGCCGACGCGTACGACGATCCTCGTGAACGGACCGCCGCCCGCCCGGTCGACGACCACGTGCCGGCAGGTCAGCACCAGGGAGGGGGCGACGAGGTAGCCCGACCCCAGCGAGGACGGGCGCCGTGTCGCGGCGTGGCCGGCCCGGACGTCGGCCAGCCTGCGCGTGTGCGGGGACCAGGCGTCCGTCACCACCCGACGGAGCCGGCGTCTCCGTCGGCACTGACGGTGGCGTTCCGGTCGGGGCCGAGCGCTCGGTCCCTGACCTTCAGCTTCAGTACCAGCTTGTGGGTCCGCGCCGTGGCCGACGTCCCGCCGACGCCGACGGTGGCGACGCCGAACGACAGCTTCCCCTCCGGCCGTACGTCGGAGCGCAGCTCCAGCAGGAGTTCCAGCTGCGCCTCCTCCACTTCGAAGGCGAACTGCTCCTGGGCGCCCGCGTCCTGTGCCTGGTACAGCTCCTGCCGCAGCTCCTCGATCGCCGCGGCGAGCCCGATCTCCGACATCCGTCCCCCTGACGTTCCGGCGGGCCCGACCCTCCGTCGCACGCCCCGCCCGATCAGTAGTGTGCCCGTCGGCGGGTGCCGGACTCAACCGGTTCGGTGCCGCTCCTCCGGCGGCGGCTCAGGTCCGTGCGGTGGGCGGGGCGGGGAGGTCGAGGTGGCCGTGGAGGGTGGCGGTCCGGTAGGCGGTGCGGAAGGCGTCGCGGCGCTGGAGTTCGGGGACGAGGGAGCGGGTGATCGCCAGGAGGTCCTGGGGGAGGCGGGCGGGGCGGAGGCGGAATCCGTCCAGGCGCAGGCCGGCCGCTTCGGTGGCGCGCCAGGCGAGCAGGAGGTCGGCGAGTTCGGCGGGGGTGCCGGCGAAGATCTCGGCGTCGGAGGCGAGCGGGGCTCCGGCCAGCTCGTCGAGGCGGTCCTTGTGGCGGGCGGCCTCGCCGGGGCGGTCGTCCAGGAGGACCAGGAGGTCGGCGAAGACCTTGAGGGGGCGTTCGGCGGGGCGGGCGACGGCGGTGGCGGCGGCCGCGACCTCGGTGAGGACGGCCGCCACGCCGTCGGGGGAGTGCGGGGTGACGAAGACGACGTCGCCGCCCTTGGCCGCGAGTTCGTAGGGGATGCGGGCGTGGGCGAGGACGGTGACCGGGAGGGCGGGCTGCCGGCCGTCCCAGCGCCGGCCGACGGCGGCCAGCACCTCGGCGGCGTCCTCGAAGAGCGGGGCGAGGCGGCCGGAGATCCGCTCGGGGGAGGCGAGGTCGCCCTCGCCGAGCGCCGCCGGGGCGCGGCGCCCGAAGTGGGCGGCGTCGTCGGAGCGGGCGGAGATCTGCGGGCGCCAGCCGGCCCGGCCGTGGGCGGCGTGGTCGAGGGTGGCGAGGGCCGCGGACAGGTGGAGCGGTTCGGTGTGGGTGACGTTGGTGGTGGGGACCAGCCCGATCCGGGAGGTCAGCGGTGCGACCCGGCTGGCGATCAGGACGGCGTCCAGCCGGCCGCGCACCTGGTCGGTGCGGTCGTCGGGTCCGCGCAGGCTCACGGACTGGAGGGCGAGGGCGTCCTCGAAGGTGACCAGGTCGAGCAGGCCGTGCTCGGCCTCCGTCACCAGTCCGGCCCAGTACCCGGCGGTGAACAGCTCGCCGGGGCGGGCGCCCTCGGTGCGCCAGGCGGCCGGGTGCCAGCCGGCGCCGTCCAGGGCGACGGCCAGGTGCAGCGGCGGCAGCCCGCGGGCGGGGCTGGGCGTGGCGGGGCGGGTCATGCGGAGGCCTCCCGGCTCGGTCGGCGGGCCTGGGCGAGCCCGAGGTGGTCGCGGAGGGTGGTGCCGGTGTACGCGGCGCGGTGCACGCCGTCGGCCCGGAGCAGCGGGACGACCCGGTCGACGAACGCGTCCAGCGGGTCCTCGGCCGGGTGCGGGGTGAGCAGGAAGCCGTCCGAGCCGCCGCCGCGTACGTACGCGGTCAGCGCGTCGGCGATCCGGCGCGGTGTGCCGACGAGCTGGGGTACGGGGAGGCCCGTGGCGCCCGGGGTGTCCTCCAGCGCGTACGCGACGGTGGCGAGGACCCGGAGGTCCCCGGGGGAGCGGCCGTGGTCGGCGAGCCGGTCGGCGAGGTCCTGGCGCAGTGCCCGGGCCTCGGCGAGTCCGGTGTAGGGGACGAGCACCACGTCGGCGTCGGCGGCCGCCGGAGCGAGGTCCTGCGGGGAGGCGACGGTCCGCACCACGACCGGGTGGCCCTGCGGAGCGCGCGGTGTGGTGAACCGGCCGTCGAGGTCGAAGTGGTCCCCGCGGTGGGCGAACGCGCCCGCGCCGGGCCGGACGAACACCCCGCCGGCCGGGTCGGCCGGGACGTCGTCCTCCGCCCAGCTGTCCCACAGGGTCCGGGCGGCGCGCAGGAATTCGGCGGCGTGGAGGTGCCGGTCGGCGTCCGGCGGGAGGCCGCCGTGGCGGAGCGCGCCGTCGGCGGCGGCCTCCCGCGCGGCGTCCGGGCCGACCGCCACGCTCCAGGCAGCGCGGCCGGCGCTCAGGTGGTCGAGCGAGGCCAGCCGCCGGGCCAGCTCGTAGGGCTGGTGGGCGGCCGGGCCGAGGCCGGCGGCCAGCCCCAGCCGGGTGGTGGCGGCGGACAGGGCGCCGAGGGCGGTGAGCGCCTCGGGCCCGGGCGGCGGGCCCTCGGGGAGGAGGAGGAAGTCGAACCCGCCCCGCTCGGCGGTCCGGGCGAGCCGGGTGAGCCGTTCCAGCGGGGTGCCGGTGCCGGGTCCGTCGGCCCCGGGCGGGTGGACGGCGAGGTGGAATTGCTGCACGGACACGACGACGATCGCCTCCTGTCGGCCGCCCGTCCGCCGCGCGTTGGCCCACGCGGCCGGGCCCGTTCATCCTGCGCGGCGGCGCCCGGCCCGGGCAACGGTCGCAACCAAGTGTTCACACGAAGCAATCGGAGTGCCATGAAGGGCGGTCATGCGATGGGATTCGGTCATCAGAAGGCGTGAATCAGCGTCAGGCTTCAAAAGGCAGGGTGGAATTAGGAATTCCGCCTCAATCGATGCCAGCATGTGAGGTGTGAAGCGTGAAATGTCACATGGCTTCACGCTGCCGTCCCTACCCATGAACGGGAATCACCCGATGAACCGGCTCCTCGCCATCCTCGCCACCAGTGCCGCCCTGACCGTCGCGGGTACGACCGGTGCCACCGCCGCCACCGGTACCGCCGCCAGCGGCACCGCGGCCCCGGGCGCCGCCTCCGCCGCCGCGCTCCAGTCCCCGGCCGGCCCGGGCCTCTGCGTCACCGGCTACCGGGGCGTGGTGGTCAACGAGATCTGCGCCACCGTCAGCGGCGACCAGGTCACCTTCTACGGGCAGTCCTCGCCCGGCAGCCTCGGCTGGACCGCCCGGACGGTGCCCTACCGGATGACCGCCTCGGTGGTCGGCGGCGCCGTCCTCGGCACCATCACGCCCACCGTCCTCATCGACCGGTCCGCCACCGCCGTGGGCCGGATCACCGCCACCGCGCCGTGCGGCTCGAACGTCACGGCGTCGCTGGAGACCACCGCGTGGGGCTGGCCGCCCGCCACCGCCACCATCACCGTGCCGGTCGGCTGCTGATCCAGCCGGCCCCCGGCACGGCGGAGGCCCTGCCCGCTGCCCGGGCGGGGCCTCCGTCCTTCCGTGATCCGCCGGTCCCCGGCCGCTGCCGCCCGCACGCGGCCGGGCCGGGGACCGGCGCTGCTCAGTGCGCCCAGTGCACGGGACCGGAGCGGCTCAGCCGGGCCAGCCGGACCAGGGCGAGCGGATGGTTCCCGGCCTTGCGGGGGGACGGGGAGATTCGGACCGTGGCTCCGGCCGGGGCCGGTCCGTCCGTCGCCGGGACGGCGATCGCGCTCGGCGCGTGGTGACGTGCTCTCATCTCCGGGGATCCCTCCTGGTCGGTGAGCGGCTGCCCCGCTCGCTCGCCAATGACCACCAGGGAACCGGTCCGACCGGGCCGGAACAATGCGGGTGACTACCCATCGCTGCCCGGGAACCCTGCGGGCCCGCGTCCGGATCGCCCGGGCGCCCCGCGGGAGCGGCCCGCCGGACCGGCCGGATCAGCCGGGTCCGCCGTCCGCCGCCTCCTCGGCGTCGGCCCGGGCCAGCGCCTGCGCCGTCCCGGCCCGGCTGGTGCCCAGCTTGTGCAGCACGTTCGCCACATGATGCTCCACCGTGCGCGGCGAGAGGAAGAGCGCCTGGGCGATGTCCTGGTTGGCGGTGCCCTGCGCGAGCAGCTCCGCCACCTGCCGCTCGCGCGGCGACAGCTGCTTGCCGTAGCCCCGGCGCCCGGGCGAGCCGATCCCGCCGAGGTCGAGGTCCCGGCGCAGCTTCCGGCACCGGGCGGTGTCGGTGGTCGCCCCCAGGCCGAGGTAGACCCGCTCGGCGGCCGCCATCCGCTCCGCCGCCCGGGTCCGGTCGACGGCGGCCAGCGCGGCGGCGATCCGCTCGTCGGCGCGCGCCGCCTCGTACGGGCGCCCGATGTCCTGCCAGCCGGCCCGGGCCCGGGCGAACGCCTCCACCGCGCAGGGCTCGCCGTCCGCCGCCAGCAGCAGGCCCCGGGCCTGGTCCAGTGCGGCCGACACGGCGGGCGCGTCCCGGTCGGCGATCGCCCCGGCGGCCTCCTCGGTGACGGCGCCGGCCTCGGCCCGCCCGCCCGTCGCCAGCAGCGTCTCCACCGCGACCGGCAGCAGCTCGGCGGTGCGCGCCCAGGCCTCGGCCTGCCGCGTGGTGGCCAGCGCGGGGCCGACCGTCGCGGCGGCCCCGGCGGTGTCGCCCTCCAGCAGCTGCAGGCCCCCGAGCCCGGCGGCGGCCCGCAGCGCGACGGTCACCTGCGACTCGCGCTGCCCGAACCGGGCGGCGATCTCGAACTCCTCCCGGGCCAGGGCCAGCCGGCCCCGACCCGCCGCGAGCCGCCCGAACAGCAGCGAGCGTTCGGCCCCGGCCATCGCCAGGTCGTCGAACTCCGCGCCCAGCGCGGCGAACCGCTGCTCCACCCCGTCCCAGCGCCCGGCCAGCATGTCCAGCCGGATCAGCGCCAGCCGGCTGTAGCACTCCAGGTACGGAATGCCCGTCAGCTTGGCCAGCCTCCGACTCTCCGTCAGCAGGTGCGCGGCCCGGGTGTCGTAGCCCAGCTCGATGGCGATCTCGCCGGTGTTGTACAGCGCCCGGGTGGTCTGCCGCATCACCTCGGGACTCTCGGAGGCGCGCGGCAGCTCGTCCAGCCGCCCCCAGACCTCCGGATCGCCGGCCCGGGCCTGGAAGGTCAGCGAGGTGGCCCGCACCGCGGCGGCCACGTCCTCGTCCGGATGGTCCGCCAGCAGCCGGTCCGCCCGGGCGAGCCACTCCCAGGCGTGGCGGCCCGCGCCGTCGCGCTCGTCCATGGCGATCGCCACCATGGCCCGGGCCGCCCGGACGGGACGCTCCTCCAGCTCGTCCAGGGACTCCCGGATCCGGCCGAACCCGGCCCGGTTGCCGCTGTGCACCGCCGTCAGGAGGCCCAGCGCGAGCCGGATCTCGCCGCGGTCGGCGACCGGCAGCCGGGGATCGGCGACCATGCCGCTGAGCACCTGCACGCTGGCCGCGGGGTCGACGTCGTCGGCCGCCAGGCGGGCCAGCGCCAGGGCGGCCCGGCCGCGCCGCGGCGGGTCGAGGTCGGGCTCGTCCAGCAGGCTGCGCAGCATCCGGCGGGCGCCGCCCGGGTCGCCGAGCGCGACGGCCTGGTCGGCGGCGGCCTGGGCGAGGTCCTGCCAGGCCGCGCGCTCGCCCATCGCCAGGGTGTGCTCGGCGATCCGGGCGAGCGGTCGGGGCTCGCGGGTCTCCAGCGCGGCGACGGCCCGCCGGTGCAGCACCCGGCGACGGGGCCCGGCGATCCGCCGGTGGGCGACCTGCCGGACGGCGGGGTACCGGAAGGCGTACCGGTCGGGCGAGGTCTCCTCCAGGACGGCCGCGTGCAGCGCCTCGGCCAGGCCGTCCGCGCCCGCCCCGACGTCCAGCCCGGCGACGGCGGTGAGCAGGTCCTCGTCGGCGGGCACCCCGAGCACGGCCGCCGCGGCGACGACCGCCGTGCCGTCCGGGCCCAGCCGGACGAGCCGCCCGGTCGCGGCGTCGGCCACGGCGCGCGGGACCTCGGCCTCCGCCAGCCCGGTCGCGAGGTCGGCCGCCCGGCGGGGCCGCGGGCGCTCCGCGAGGGCGCGCAGGTCCTCCTCGACGGCCAGCGGCAGGCCCCGGGTGCGCTCGAACAGGACCCGGGCGACCTCGGGGGTGGCCACCGCACCGAGCACGCTGCGGGCCAGCTCCGCCGTCTCCGCCGCGTCCAGCGGGCCCAGCCGCACCAGGCCGACGCCGGCACCGGGCCCGGCGGGCGCGCTCCGGTAGGCGGCCGCGGGCGACGGGGCGCCGGGCGGAAGGTCCTCGGGCCGGTAGGTGAGAACCAGGGCGAGCCGGGGCGGCAGGTCGCGGGCCAGCCGGAGCAGCAGGTCGAGGGTCGCGTCGTCGGCCCACTGCACGTCCTCGACCACCAGCACCGGGTCGTCGAGCGCCGCCAGCAGCGCCCGCACCCCCTGGGCCGCCAGCCGCCGGGCGGACAGCAGCTCCCCGCCGTCCGGAGGCGCGGCGGGCAGCCGGTCGGCGAGGTCCGGCAGCAGCCCGCGCAGCGCCCCCGTGCTGGGCGGCAGCGCGTCGGGCGGGGGCAGCAGCGCGGCGGCGTCCCGCAGGGCGTCCGCCACCGGCCCGAACGGCTCCGGCTCGCGCAGCGGGTGGCAGCGGCCGAGGAGCACGGTGCGCCCGGGGGCTCCGGGGGCCGTCCCGCCCGGCGTCCGCACCGCCTCGGCGACCAGTCGCGACTTGCCGACGCCGGCCTCGCCCTCGACGAGCAGCACGGCGGGCGGCCGGTCCAGCGCCTCGGCCAGCCGGGCGAGTTCCCGGCCCCGGCCCACGAAGCCGTGGCCGTCGGGGCCCTGATCCACGGCGTCGCGCCCCGCGGGCGCGTCCGGGGCCGGCGTCCGGTGCGGCGGACGGTTCATCGGGGCCACGTGAGGCCGGGGGCGGAGGACGTGTGAGCGGGCATGTCCCCATGATGCCCGCGCCCGTCCCGCCCGCGTCCGGCGGGGGCGAGGCGGGCGCGGGCCGAGGAGGGGGGCCGGGGCCGGGCATCGGGGGTCGGGGCCGGGGCCAGGGGCGGGGCCTATCCGGCCAGGTACGCCACCTGACCGCCGTCGGGGTGCGCCGCCGGGCCGACGAGCTGCCGGGGGACGGGAACCTCCCGCAGCGGGCCGGTCGGCCGGACGACCCGGCCCGGCGCCTCGACGACCTGGCAGCCCGCCCAGGCGAGGCGCCGGACGACGCCGGCCGCCGCACCGTCGTCGAGCGAGAACACGAACGGCCCGGGCACCAGCACCACGTCCAGCCAGCCGCGCTCGGCGGCCGTGAGCAGGCTCGCCAGCGCCGGCAGCGGGCCGCGGGTGCTCAGGCCGTGGTCGGCGTACACGTCCGGGTACGGCAGCGCGAGGCGGTGCGCGAGGTGTTCCATGGCGGAGCGCACGTAGTCGGCCTCCTGCGGGTCGTACGGACGGCACCGCAGGTACATCGCGGACCGCCGGGCCGCCCGGTGCACCGGTTCGTGGGGGTCGTCGTGCATGCCGTTCACCTGGCCTTGCTGACTGTGACGGGTGGGGGAATGTGCGATTGCGGGCCGGTGTCCAGCGGACCGCCGGAACGGTACGGGGATCAATGGGGGCCACTACCCATTGCTGCGCCGCACGGTGGGCGGTGGGCGCCGGACACCTGAGATCGTGCGGATCGCCGGGGCCGGGGCCAAGGGTGGGACGGGGGCGCCCCGTGGTGCGGGAGGTGGCCGCCGGGCTCCTGTGCGCGGGTTTGCCGGCGTGACTTGCGGGTCCGGGCCCGCCACCTGCGCTTTTCCCGTTCCACCGGCCGTCCGCTGACGGCCCCGGCCGCCCGCGGCGCCACCTGTCCGCCGTAGCGCGGCCCGGCCGGGCGTCGTGCACGAAGCACCGCGCGCCCCCGCCGCGCTTCGCACACGCCGGTCCGGCCGCCCGGCCGTGCCCGGCCGCTCCCGGCCGCGCGACGGGGCGGCCGGGTACGGACGGGGGCAGGGCCGCGGCGAACCGGGATCAGGAGGCGGGGACGGTGTCCGTGAAGGACGTCCCGGCGGCGCGGTAGGCGGCGACCGCCGCGCCGACCTGGGCGGGGGTCAGCACCCGGTCCTTGACGTGCAGCACGTAGTCCACCTGCTCCTCGTAGGTGCGCGCCTCGGTGCCGGTCAGGCCGGCGAGGTCGGTGAGCCACTGGTTGAAGGCGATCACCATCGGCCGCTCGGGGAGGTAGCGGGTCTCGTGGCGGGCGAACTCGACCCCGTCGACGTAGTACACGATGCCGGTGTCGTCGATGGTCAGGACGAGGTCGTGCCAGCCGGCGAAGGAGTTCCGCGAGACGGTGTACCGGTTGTCGTTGCCCTCGGGGCCGTAGGTCTCCCACGAGGTGGTGTAGAAGATGTTCGCGGTCTCGCCCCAGCCGCCGTTGGGCAGGTACTCGAAGTCGTACTCGGCGTAGTCGTCGGCGTTCGGGGCCTTGAGGTCGTTGATCGCGAAGAAGCTCTGGACCAGGTGGTCGCCGTCGGGGCCGGTCGTCGGCGCGTCGGCGAAGCGGACCCGGGCGGCGTAGGTGCCGTTGCGGAACTTCATCGCCTGGGTGTGGAACTCGCTCTGCCGGGTGGACTCGGCGGTCCCGGCGGTCGAGGTCCGCAGGGTCATCACCGAGTTCCCGCCGGCCTCCTTGGCGAAGGCGACGTTCTCGGCGGCCCAGGTGGCCCCGGCCACGCCCGGGCCGCCGCCGCCGGAGCGCGCGCTCCAGCCGTGGGCGGCGAGCGCCGGGTCGTCGTGGCCGGTGTAGTCGAGGTCGTCGAAGAGCACCGGGCCGGCCGGGACGGGCGGCCTGGTGGGGGCGGTGCCCCAGACCTGGACGCCGGCGACGGTGGCGGTGACCTTGGCCCAGTCCGCGTACCCGCTCTGCGCGGCGCCGAAGGAGTAGTCGTCGCCCTGGTTCATGACCTGCCAGTCGGTGCGGTGGACGCGCAGCTGGAGGTCGCCGCTGTCCGCCCCGGGGGCCAGCGTGCCGGCGCCCCCTGTGAAGCCGATCTCCAGGTAGCGGTCGGCGGCCGCGCCCGACTCGTTGATGGTGCCGATGGTGCCGGTGACGTTGGCGCAGCCGCGGACGGCCCAGTCGCAGGCGAACCGGTAGGCGGCGAAGGGGGAGTCGGACCTGAAGTAGTAGCGCAGCTTGACCTGGTCCAGGGAGATCGGCGTGGAGCCGGTGTTGACGACCTTGAGCCACGGCGAGGCCTGCGCGGTGCCGCTGCCGCCGTTGCGGTACTGCACGGCGAGCGGCTCTCCGGCGGCGGCCGCCGGCAGGGCGCCGAGGACGCCGGAGCCGAGCCCGGCGGCGGCGACGGCGGCGGCGAGCACCGCGCGGACGCGGGGGCGCCGGCGGCTGGTGGGGACGGTCATGGGGTGGGGGTCCTCTCCTGGCGTGGGGGTCGGCGCGCGGCACCGGCGGAGGGGAGCCCGGTCTCACCTCGGGTTCGGCGGTGGGGGAGTGAGGTGACGGGCCGCGCGATCAGAAAGTGGCATAGACCAATTTGGCGGTCAACCCCGTGCCGGTGCGATCGGCCGGAACGTGGACGTCCGCCGCCCGGAGTGGCTGATTGTGCCTTGTCGGCGGCCCGCGGGCGGCCCATCGCGCCCATGCCCTAGGGTGTTTGACGATTCGACGGCCGGGGAACGGGAGTTCGACAGTCCGCCCGCCGTAACCCGCCCGTCCACGCCGCCCGCAGGAGGTCCCGTGCCCGAACTCCCCCCGCGGCGTCGTGTCGTCCTCCACCTGCCCGTCGACCTGGCGGACTGGCTCCAGGGGTTCGCCGAGATCTCCCACCGGTCCGTCGACGACGTGGTCCGGCCGCTCGTCGAGGCGGAGAAGGCCCGCGTCGACGCGAACCGGCACCGGAGGGAACCCGGGCCCGGGTAGCCACCGGACCGCCCCCCCACGCCGTCCTCTCCCCGTCCCCCGCGCCCACCACCCGGGGACCGCTCAGAAGGGCTCGCACTGTGAGCTTCCCGCCGCACCGGCAGCCGCCCTCCCCGGCCGACGCCGGACCGCCCGCGGGCCGGGTCGATCCCGCCCTGGCCGACCGCCTCACCGAGGCGGTGCTGCTCGCCGGCCTTCCGGTCGCCTTCGGCGACCAGGGGCCCGGCGTCCGCATCCGGCCCGCGCGGCCCGCCGACCACCGCGACCGGTGCGAAGGCATGGCCGCCCTCGACTGGCTGCCGTCCCCGCGCCTCACCGGCGCCGCCGCCACGGCGGAGCCGGGCCAGGCGGCCGAGTCGGCGCGGAAGGTGGTGGAGACGGCGATGGAGAACGCGCTCGCCGAGTTCCTGCCGGTCCTCGGTCTGGAGACCGGCCGGGACCGCACCGACGGCGAGCTGCGGGTCACCGGCGAGGCCGCGGGCGGCGGCGGCCTGCGCGTCCCACCCGGTGTCCTGGTCGCCCGGCCGGCCGGGCCGACCCCGGCCGAACTCGGGCTCCCCGAGGACCTGGTGCGCCACATCCGCCGCAGCGCCGCCCTCGCGGGCCTGCCGCTCGCCACCCACCTCGGTGCCACCGGCATCACCCTCGCCCAGTGCGCCCCGACCGGCGGCGCGGACGACCGGGGCAGGGCGGCGGACCTGGGCTGGAACCCCTCCCGCCGACTCGCCGACCTGGCCGACAGCGACCTGCCTGAGGCGTCCCGGGCCGCCGCCGCCCGTACGGCGGTCGACGGCGCGCTGCGTCATGCGGTCGGCATCGCGTTGCGGGCCTGCGGTACCGAATTGCGCTGGTTGCACGCGCACCAGTTGCTGCGTGCCTACGGCGGGTCCGCTCCGGCCGTCCGTCGCTGACCGGGGGGACCTGGGCTGGAACCTTGTTGTCGGCTTGCCGACTTGGCCGACAGCGAGCTGCCCGAGGCGTCCCGGGCCGCCGCCGCTCGCACGGCGGTCGACGGCGCGCTGCGCCATTCGGCACCGAACGGCGCTGGCTGCACGCCCACCAGCTGCTGCGTGCGTACGGCGGGTCCCTCCCGGCCGTTCGCCGCTGACCGGGGGCGGGTGCCGTGGCACGGGGCCGGCCGGCCCGGTGCCCGCCCGAACAGGGGCGTTCGGCTCGGCGGCGTCAGTGGCAGCCGGAGTGCAGGCCGCCGCCGGAGGAGTTCCCCGTCGGGGTCTGCCCGGAGCGCGGGTCGCTTTCGGGGTTGTCCTCAGACTCCCGTCGTGGCACCCGCAGGGCGGTTCGGGTGGCGCGCTGCGCCACACGGTCGGCACCGCCCTGTGCGCCTGCGGTACCGAGCTGAGCTGGTTGCACGCCCACCAACTGCTCCGTACCTACGGCGGGTCCGTCCCGGCCGTCCGCCGCTGACCGGGGGCGGGTGCCGTGGCACGGGGCCGGCCGGCCCTGTGCCCGCCCGAACGGGAGCGTCCGTCCCGGCCGGCGTCTGCGGCAGGAGGAGTGCAGGCCGTGGGAACGGTGGCCGCCGTCGGAGGGGGCCCAAGTCGGAGCGGGGCTGCCCTCGGGCTCCCGTCGTCCGCCCGCAGGGCGGAGGGGGGCGCCACCCGGCAGGCGGGAGATCGGCGACGGCCCCGAGGCGGTGGCGTTCCCGTGGCCGCTGCGGCGCCGGGTGTCCGGCGGACGGGCGATGCCGCCCGCCGGCACGGCTCCGCCCGCCGTCACGGTCCGCCCGCCGTCACCGCTCCGCCGGGCGGAGCGGGACCGCCGGGCGGAGCAGGGCCGCGAGGAGCAGCGCGGCGGCGACCAGGAGTCCGCCGAGCCAGAACGGCCCCCGCTCCCCGGCCGCGGTGCCCAGGACGGCCGCGCCGGCGAGCGGGCCGGCGGCGGCGCCGAGGTTGAGTGCGGCGGTCGCGCAGGCGCCGGCCAGTGTCGGGGCTCCGGCGGCCTCGTACAGGACCCGGGTGATCAGGGTGGCGCCCACCGCGAACGACAGCGCGCCCTGGGCGAACACCAGGGGCAGCAGCGCGGCGGGCCGGTCGGCCAGCAGGGCCAGGCCGAACCACCCGATGAGCAGCAGTGCGCCGCCGACGGCCAGCACCCGGCCGGGGTAGCGGTCGGACAGCCGCCCGGCGGCGGTGATGCCGGCGAAGGAACCGGCGCCGAACAGCGCCAGGACGGCCGGGACCCATGACGGGTCCAGCCCGGCGGTGCCGGTCACCACGGGGGCGAGGTAGCCGAAGCCGGCGAAGGTCGCCGCGTTGACCAGTGCGGCGAGCAGCATCACGGCCGCCAGCCGGGGGTTTGCCAGCCGCCCGAACTCCGCGCGGACGGCGGGCCGTTCGGCGGCGTCCCCGGGCGCGGGGCCCGCCGGGACCCCGGTGAGGACGCCGAGGGCGGCGGGCAGGCAGAGCGCGGCGACGGCCCAGAAGACGGCCCGCCAGCCGAGCGCCGAGCCCAGCGCCGCCCCGGCGGGGACGCCGGCGACGGTGGCCACCGTGGTGCCCGAGAGCAGGACGGCGAGCGCGCGGCCCTTCCGGTCGGCGGGCACCAGCGCGGCGGCGGTCGACAGCGCGACGGCGAGGAACCCGGCGGCGGCGAGCGCCGCGACCACCCGGGTCGCGAGGAGGACGGGGAGGTCCGGGGCAACGGCCCCGGCGGCGTGCGCCGCGGTGAACAGGGCGAGGGCGCCGAGCAGGCCCCGGCGGCCGGGCAGGGTGCGGGCGAGCACCGCCGTCAGCGGGGCGCCGACGACCATCCCGGCCGCGAAGGCCGAGCTGAGCGAGCCGGCGGCGCCGATCGTGACGCCGAGGTCCGAGGCGATGTCCGGCAGGAGTCCGGCGAGCATGAACTCGGACGTGCCCATGGCGAAGACCGCCACGGCGAGCAGGTACAGCGGAAGAGGCACGGAGAGGCTCCGGGGTGAGGAGAGGCACGGGAGGGCGACTCGTCACCGCGGTCAGCACCCGGGGGCGCACGCGTCCGGCCGCGCCGGTGGCGGCGCGGCAAGGGCTGCGGACTCAGCGGTCCATCGGGGGTTCAGGGGGCTGACGGCGCGTGACCGAAAGCCCCCACCTCGTCCGACTCGGGGCTCGACATGCCCGGCACGCTACCGGACCGGCGGCCGCCCCCGCACGGGCATTTCGTGGCGGGGCCCGCCCGATGGACCCCGCCACCGGTGCTGGACAGTTCGTCCGGCCTGGACGTACAGTCCAGTTCATGGGGATTCCAGAAGAGGACACCGATCCGCGGGTGCGCATGTGGGCGCCCGTGGGCCAGGCCGTCGCCCTGCTGCTCGGCCCGTACGCCGAGGTGGTCCTGCACGACCCGGGCACCGACCGGATCCTGGCGATCTGGAACCCGATGGGCTCCCGCGCCCCGGGGGACCCGTCGCTGCTCGGCGAGCTGGACGAGCTCGACCCGTCGGCCCGGGACGTGTTCGGCCCGTACGAGAAGCTGCTCGCGGACGGCCGGCGGCTGTCGTCGGTCAGCGCCGTCCTGCGCGGCCCGGACGGCGAGCCGGCCGCGGTGCTGTGCGTCAACCTCGACCGCACGCCGCTGGAGCAGGCCGCGGCCGTCCTGCAGGCGTTCGGGGCCCCGACCGTCGCCCGGCCGGAGCCGCTGTTCGAGCAGGACTGGACCGAGAGCGTCCAGCACATCGTCGGCGGGTACGTGCGCGAGTGCGGCCGCCCGGTGGAGCGGCTGACCCGCGCCGACCGGCTGGCCGTGCTCGCCCGGCTGGACGAGGCCAAGGTCTTCGCCGTGCGCCGGGCCGCGCCGGTCGTCGCCGGCGCCCTGCGGGTCTCCCGCTCCACCCTCTACGGCCTGCTGGCCGAACTCCGAGCACCGAAGGACCACGCGCCATGACCCGCCTGCCCGACTTCCGGCTGGAAACCCACTTCTCCCGGTGGGAGTTCACCGCGCGGCACCACCTGACCGCCTCCGACGCCCAGACCATGACGCTCGCCGAGCTGCTGGCCCTGGCCGACGACGGGGACCGGGCCGCGTTCGAGAACCTCCCCCTGGGCTACACCGAGACCTTCGGCGATCCGGCCCTGCGCGAGGTGATCGCCGGGACGTACGAGCGGGCCGACGCCGCCGACGTCATCTGCTTCGCGGGCGCCGAGGAGGCCCTCTACCTGGCGATGAACGTCCTGCTGGACGCGGGCGACCACGCGGTCGTGGTGACCCCCAACTACCAGGCGGCCGAGACCGTGCCGCTGGCGCTGTGCGAGGTGACCGGCGTCGCCCTCGACCCCGACCGGGACTGGGCCCTGGACCTCGACGCGGTGCGGGCCGCGATCCGCCCGAACACCCGGGTGGTGTCCGTGAACTTCCCCAACAACCCGACCGGCAAGGTCATCGGCGCCGCCGACTTCGCCGAGCTGGCGCGGCTGTGCGACGAGCGCGGCATCCGCCTGTTCAGCGACGAGGTCTACCGCGGACTGGAGCGCGACCCGGCCCGCACCCTGCCGCAGGCCGCCGACCTGTCCGAGCGCGCCCTGTCGCTGAACGTGACCTCCAAGGCGCTGGGCCTGCCGGGCCTGCGGATCGGCTGGATCACCTGCCGGGACCGGGAGCTGCTCTCCCGGCTGGAGCGGGCCAAGCACTACACCACCATCTGCAACTCCGCGCCCAGTGAGGTCCTGGCCCGGATCGCGCTCAAGGCCCGGACCGCGATCCTGGAGCGCAACCGGGCGATCGTCGCGGCCAACCTGCCGCTGTTCGACGCGTTCTTCGCCGAGTTCGCCGAGGACTTCGCGTGGCGGGCGCCGGACGGCGGCTGCGTCGCCTACCCCCGCTACCTCGGCCCCGAGGGCGTGGAGGCGTTCTGCACCCGCCTGGTGGAGGAGGCGGGGGTCCTGCTGCTGCCCGCCGGAATCTTCCGCTCCGAGCTCACCCCCACCCCCGCCGACCGCTTCCGCATCGGCGTCGGCCGCCGCGACCCGGAGGAGGGGCTGGCCGCGTTCGCCCGGTGGCTACGGGAGCGTCGCTGACCCGTCCGACCCGCCGGCGGCACGGCCGGGCGCAACGCTCGGGCGGTGGTTGAGGGTTGACCGAACGTCAAACTGGTCCAGACCATTGACGGTGGGCGCCGCGCTCCCTACGGTATGGGGCAATCCACCTGGCGCAGGCATGCCAAGATCCACCGGTTGGCGCACCCCCACACGCGCCGCCCGCGCCGGGCGCACTCTCCATCCCCCCACGGAGGAGCATCATGCGCAAACGCCACATCGTCGGCGCGGCCCTGGCCGCGCTCGCCGTCCCGCTCGCGATGGCCGTCCCGGCCAACTCGCACGGGTTCATCAACCTCCCGCCGAGCCGCTCCGCCCTGTGCGGCGCGGGCGTCGTCAGGAACTGCGGCGACATCCAGTGGGAGCCGCAGAGCGTCGAGGGGCCGAAGGGCTTCCCCACCCGCGGTCCGGCCGACGGCACCATCTGCGCGGGCGCCGACGCCCGCTGGGCGCCGCTGGACAACCCGCGCAACGGGGCCTGGCCGACCACCAAGGTGACCGGCGGTGCCCAGCAGACCTTCACCTGGGAGATCGAGGCCCGGCACTCGACCACGAACTTCCGCTACTTCCTGACCAAGCAGGGCTACGACCCGACCCAGAAGATCACCCGGGCCAGCCTGGACCTCACGCCGTTCCTGACGGTTCCGTACAACGGCCGCCAGCCCGCCGCCGTCACCACCCACACCGCGACCCTCCCCACGGGCCGCACCGGGCACCACGTGGTGGTCGCGGTCTGGGACGTCGCGGACACGGCGAACGCGTTCTACTCCTGCACCGACGTGCTCTTCTGAGCCGCGCTCACCCCGTACGACCGCCGGCCGGCCCCCGTTGCGGGGGCCGGCCGGCGGCACGGCGGTCCGGGGCCCCGCGATCCGCCGGGCCCCGCGCTCAGCCCTCGGTCCAGCCGTGGCCCTTCGCGCACTGCAGCACGGCGTTGCGCACCTTGAGGACCTGCTCGCCGGTGAGCGACGGCACGTGCTCCAGCAGCAGCTCGGTCACCTCCACCAGGAGCTCCGCGGAGGTGAGGACGTCGCACTCCACCTCGTCGCTCTCGGCCGCCGCCCGCGCGGCGGACACCGCCGGGCCGGCCGGCCGGACCAGCGCCCCCTTGGGCAGGCGCACCGAGGAGGCCTTCAGCCCCCGGTCGCCCTCCTCCATCTCGAACTCGACCACCAGGCCCGAGTGCACCAGCGACTCGGGCATCAGCATGTCGTTGACGTGCAGGAAGACGTCCTCCCCGCCGTGGTCCGGAGCGATGAACCCGTACCCGCGCACACTGTCGTACCGCACCACTCGACCGGTGACCACAACACACCCCCAAGGACAACAACCCGGGCCCCCTGCCCGACACCTGACGTAGAGGATAGAGGACCGGCCGCCCGGTGTGCGCCCCCGGCCGCCGCGGCGGCCCCGCTCAGGGGGCGATGGACTCGATCGCGGCCCTCAACCGCTCCAGCACTCCGGCGAGTTCGGCGCGCGGCGGAGTGGCCAGGGCGAGTCGCAGCGCGGCCGGGCGGTACGGGCCGGTAGCGAAGGCGTCGGCCGTCGAGACCAGGATGCCCCGCTCGGCGAGGACGGCGGCGGCGCGGTCCGGGCGCTGGTGCGGCTCCAGGGACAGCCACAGCAGGTACGAGGCGGGGTGCGCCCGGACGTCCAGACCGGCGAGGGCGGTGCGCGCGATGCGCTGGCGCTCGGCGGCGTCCGCCCGGCGCTCGCGCTCCAGACGAGCCACCGTGCCGTCGGCGAGCCAGCCGGTGGCGACGGCGGTGACCAGGCCGGGTGCTCCCCAGGCGGCGGCGCGCAGGCCGCGCGTCACCGGCCGCAGCAGGGCGTCGGGCACGACGGCGAAGCCGAACCGGAGCCCGGCGGCGACGCTCTTGGACAGTCCGGCGACGTAGCAGACGCGCTCGGGGGCCAGGGTCCGCAGCGGGGGCGGCGGAGCGGCCTCCAGGAAGGCGTAGGTGCCGTCCTCCACCAGCAGGAGGTCGTGGGCGCGGGCGAGGGCGGCCAGCCGCTCGCGCCGGGCGGCGTCCAGGACCCAGCCGAGCGGGTTGTGCACGGTCGGCATGGTGTAGACGGCGCGCACCCGGCGGGCCCGGCACAGCCGCTCCAGCGCGTCGAGGTCCGGGCCGTCCGGGGTGACCGGCACGGGGGCGAGCTCCAGGCCGCGGTCGGCGGCCGGCAGTTTGATCCCCGGGTAGCTGAGCGCGTCGACCGCGAGGACGTCGCCGGGCCGGGTGACCGCGCGCAGCACGCAGTCCAGCGCCTGCTGCGCCCCGGCGGTCAGCAGCACGTTGCGCGGGGCGGTGTCGATGCCGCGCTCCAGCAGGTGGGTGGCCACCGCCGCCCGGTCGTGGTGGTGGCCGCCGGGCGGGTGCTGGCGCAGCAGCGCGGTGACGTCGCCGGAGGCCGCGAGGGCGCGCAGGGCCTGGCGCAGGTCGTCGTCCTGGCCGGGGGAGAGCGGTTGGTTGAACGAGAGGTCGGCGACCCTCGGCACCGGGAGGTCGCGGGAGGGTTCGAGGCCGTCGTAGCCGGAGCGGACCCTGACGAAGGTGCCCCGGCCCTGCTCGCCGACCACCAGCCCGGCGGCGGAGAGCTCGGCGTACACCCGGGTGGCGGTGGCCGGCGCGATGCCGCGCTCGCGGGCGAGCGCGCGGTGGGTGGGCAGCCGGGTGCCGGCCGGCAGGGCGCCGGAGCGGATCGCGTCGGCGTACTCGTCGACGACGGCCTTGTAGGCGGGCGGTCGCATGTCGGCACCTCTCGGTCGAGCGGAGCGGGCAGGGCCGGTGGCGGGCCGGTGAAGTGTATCCAGGACAATTCCTGGATTGCCCTGCCTGCCCGCTCCTAGCCTCGGCGGCGAACCCGGCCAGCGGAAACGGAGTACGGGCATGACCGTGCACAGCGCACGCGACGGCGACGTCGCGATCCTGACCATCGACCGCGCGAGCAAGCTCAACGCGCTCGACTACCCGACCATCGACGCGCTGCTCGCGCAGCTCGACGCCGCCGAGCGCGACGACGGCGTCCGGGCGGTGATCCTCACCGGTGCCGGAGACCGCGCCTTCAGCGCCGGCGCGGACATTCCCTCGCTGGCCGGCAGCATCGCCCGCTCCGCGGACGGGCCCGAGACGGCGCTGCGCGAGATCGTCCGGCGCGGGCACGCGCTCACCCGGCGCGTCGAGGAGTTCCCCAAGCCGGTCATCGCCGCCGTCAACGGCCTCGCGTACGGGGGCGGGTGCGAACTCACCGAGGCCGCGCCGCTGGCCCTGGCCGCCGAGCACGCGACCTTCGCCAAGCCGGAGATCACCCTCGGCTTCCCGCCGCCCTTCGGCGGCTCCCAGCGGCTGCCGCGGCACGTCGGGCGCAAGCGCGCACTGGAGCTGATCCTCACCGGCGACCCGGTCACGGCCGCCCGCGCGGCCGAACTGGGACTGGTCAACGCGGTCGTGCCGGCCGGTGAACTCCTCGACGCGGCCCGCGACCTGGCGGCCCGGATCACCCGGCACGCGCCCACCGCGGTGGCCGCCTGCCTGCGGGCGGTGACCCGGGGCGTCAACCTGCCGATCGAGGAGGGCCTGGCCGTCGAGGCCGCCTGGTTCGCCGCCACCGTGCCCACCGAGGGCGTGCGCGAGGGCCTGCGCCGCTTCCTGGACCGCTCCGCCGCCGAGCGCTGACCCGCCGAGCGCTGACCCGGCGGGCACCCGCCGGGGCGGTGCCGCGGCCGCTACCAGGGCACGACCTGCCCGAGGTGGTCCACGAAGCGCAGGCCGCGCGCCCCCCGGTGGTGCTCGATCGTCGCCACCACCCCTGGGACGCTCTCCTCGACGCTCAGCTCCGCCCCGGGGCCGCCGAGATCGGTGCGCACCCAGCCCGGGTCCATGAGCAGCAGCGTCCGGCCGTCCCCGGCGTGGCGGGCGGCGTGGCAGCGCATCAGCTGGTTGAGCGCGGACTTGCTGGCCCGGTACAGGTCCTGCCCGCCCCTGGTGTTGTTCGCGACGCTGCCCTGGTCGGAGGACATCACACCGATGGTGCCGGCCGGTGCGACCAGCGGACGGAGGGTCTCGACGACGCGCATCGGGCTCAGCGCGTTGGTCACCATGACCTCGGTGAACATGTCCGTCGGCACCTCGCCGATCGGGAGGTCGCCGCGGGCGATGGCGGCGTTGACGAAGAGCAGGTCGAGGGTGCGCCCGGCCAGGCGGTCGCGGAGCGCCGCGATCTGGTCCGGATCGGTCATCTCCAGCGACTCGACGGTCAGCCGGCCCTCGGGCGAGGCGTCCCGCAGCTCGTGCAGGCCGGTGGGCCGGACGCCGCGGACGGTGCCGATGACGTCCCAGCCGAGCCGGAGGTACTCGGCGGCGATACCGAGACCGAGGGTGCGGGAGGCGCCGACGACGAGGGCGGTCGGACGGGAGGCGGTCATGGATGGTCCTGTTCGGGGAGGTTCGGGAAGGGCGAGGGCGCGGATCACGCGTCCGCACCGGGCGGACGCTCGCCCGGCCAGTCTCCGAGCACCCCGGTCCGGGGGTCCAATACCCTTGCGGGCGCATTGATACCGTCCGGGTATGGATCTGGACCTGCGCAAGCTCCGCTACTTCGTCGCGGTCGCCGAGCACCGCCACTTCGGCCGCGCGGCCGAGGCGCTGTTCATCGCCCAGCCGGTTCTCAGCCGCCAGATCCGCGCGTTCGAGCGCGAGTTGGGCCTCCCGCTGCTCAACCGGACCACCCGGAGCGTCGAACTCACCGCCGCCGGTCGGCAGTTGTACGAGGAGGCCGGCCGGATCGGCGGTGCGGTGGACGGCGCGCTGCACCGCGTGCGGGAGGCGGGGCGCGGCGAGCGGCGACTGGTCGTCGGATTCTCGGCCGGGCTGCACGTGGCGGAGGCGATCCGGGCGTTCACGGCGAGCCACCCGGGGATCGCCGTGGACGTCCTCCCGCTGCCCTGGACGGAGCGGGACGCGCCGCTGCGCGAGGGCCGGGCGCACGTGGCGTTCCTGCGCCACCCCTTCGACGACACCGGACTGCGCACCGTGCCGATCGGGCGGGAGAGCAAGGCCGCCTGCCTGCCGGTGACCCATCCGCTCGCGGGCCGCGACGCCCTCACCCTGGCCGACCTCGACGGCGAGCCGCTGCTCGACGCCCGGAGCCGGCGGACCTCCTCGCTGGACGAGAAGTTCGAGCTGGTCGCCTCCGGGCAGGGCGTCGCCCTCGTCCCGCTGAGCATCACCCGCTCGTACGCCCGCCCGGACCTGGTCTACCTGCCGGTCACCGACTTCCCGCCGGTCGCGACCTGCCTGGCGGCGCCGGAGGGGCACGGCCCGGGCCCGGTGGCGGACTTCCTCGCGACGGCCACCGCGGTGCTGCGCCCGGACGGCGGCGGGAGGGCCCCGGAGCCGGATCCGCCCCGCCCCGCGCCACCGGTCCCGGAGCGGGCGAACGCGCGGCCCGGTCGCTGAGGCGCCGCCCGTTCGTACCGGGCGGCGGCGGCCCGCGCCCGCGGGCGGGGTGGGACACCACGATCGCGCCGCCGCCAAGCGCCGGGCCGCCCAGGACGACCGCGAACGGCGGGAACAGGCCAGGTCGCGTTCCCGGGCCCGGCGCCGCGGCCGGTGTCCCGTCCGGCCCGCCGACCCGCCGGTTCCGCCGTCCCGCCCGCTCCACGGCTCCACCGGGACGGGCGGGGACCCGGCGCGCGCCGCCCGTCGGGCGCCGCTCCGGGGGAAACGCGAGCCCCCGGCCCCGCTCCGCCGAGTTCGAGAACGTCCGATTATCGATCCCACGGGGAAGAGCGGCTGACCGTCCGTCAGTTGAGGGCGGCAAGTGGATCGCTCCCGTGCGATCCGATGACGACCGACCCGCGAACGACCAGGAGACAGCTGTGCGCATTCTCTTCACCGGCCCGGCCGCACCAAGCCACTTCTTCCCGATGGTGCCGACCGCCCAGGCCCTGCGGGCCGCCGGGCACGAGGTCCTGTTCGCCAGTCCGCGGCCGTTCGACGAGCTCCGCCAGGCCGGGTTCCCGATCGTCGAGATCGGCGACGGGCGGCCCTTGAAGGAGGCCTTCGAGGAGGCCTTCGGCACCCGGGCGCACTACGCCCAGCCGGATCTGACGCAGGACGAGATCATGGAGCTCGGCGCCGCGGCCTTCGCCCTCGGCTCACGCTCCACCGTGGAGGACCTGCTGGCCGTGGCCGCCGGCTGGGACGCCCGGCTGATCATCCACGACTCCTGCCTGGCCTCCGCCCAGCTGGTCGCCGCCAAGCTCGGCATTCCGGCGGCGCTGCAGAACTTCGGCTTCAGCTCCGGCCTGGAGATGGCCGCCCGGCTGGCCGCCCGGTTCACCGACCTCTACGAGAAGCACGGCGTGGCCGGGCCCGCCGAGACCACCCCGCTGAACATCGTGCCCGCCTCGCTCGGCGGCGACCCGACCGGCCTGCGGATGCGCTACCTCCCGTACAACGGCGGCGGCGTGGTCCCCGCCGCGCTGCTGCACCGGGGTGCGCGGCCGCGGGTCGCGGTGACCCTCGGCACGGTGATCGCCGGGACGGACGGGCTGGAGGCGATCGCCCCGCTGACCGAGGCCGCCGCCGGGGTCGACGCCGAGTTCCTGCTCGCCGTCGGGGACGCCGACCTCGCCGACCTGGGCAGCCTGCCGGCCAACGTCCACGCGCTGCCGTGGGTGCCGCTCGCCGAGCTGCTGCGGGTGTGCGACGCGGTCGTCCACCACGGCGGCTCCGGCAGCACCCTCACCGGGATGCAGGCCGGCCTGCCCCAGCTTCTGCTGCCCCAGGGCGCCGACAACTTCACGGTCACCGACGCCATGGTCGCCACCGGGGCCGCGCTGCGCTCCACCAGTGCGGACGTCGACACCGAGCTGCTCACCCGGCTGGTCACCGACCCCGTGCTGCGCGAGGCCGCCACCCGGCTGCGGGCGGAGAACGACGCCCTGCCGTCGCCGGCGGAACTGGTTCCCGACATCGAGGCCCTCGTCACCGCCCGTTCCTGATCCGGCGTTCGTCCCCCGGCTGCCCCGGACCGCCCGTGCGGCGGCCCGGGGCCGTCCTCAGGGAGCCCGTCGGTGCCGCGCCGGGTCCGGCCCGCCGACCGGTGCCGGGAGGGTGAGCAGGACCGCGAAGCCGCCCTCGGCACGGGGGCCCGCGCTCACCGTGCCCCGGTACACCCGGGCGCGCTCGCGCATGCCGATCAGGCCCTGCCCGGTGCCGGGGGCGGCGGGCGCCCGGCCCCGCCCGTCGTCGGTGATCCGCACCACGACGGTCCCCGGCTCGTAGCGGACCGTCACGGCGGCGGTGGCCGGGCCGGCGTGTTTCAGCACGTTGGTGAGGGCCTCCTGGACGACCCGGTACGCGCACAGGTCCAGGCCCGGCGGCAGCGGGAACGGCTCGCCCTCGACCGCCAGGGCGACCGGGGTGCCGGCCGCCCGGACCCGGGCCAGCAGCTCCTCCAGCCGGGCCAGCCCGGGGGAGCGGGAGCGGCGGCCGTCCTGCGGGTCCGTCTCCGCGGCGCCCTCCCCGCCGCCTCCCTGCCCGCCGCCGTGCTCCGTCCCGCCCTCGGGGCCGATCCGCAGCAGCACCAGCAGCCGCCGCAGCTCCTCCAGGGCCTCCCGGCTGGTGCCGGCGATGGTGTCCAGCGCCTGGCGGGCCGCCGCCGGGTCCTCCTCGAACACGTACGACGCCACGCCCGCCTGGAGCGACACCACGGACAGGTGGTGCGCGACGACGTCGTGCAGCTCCCGGGCGATCCGCACCCGCTCCTCGGTCACCGCCTGCCGGGCCCGCGCCTCCTGCTCGGCGTGCAGCCGGCGGGTCAGCTCGGCCAGCCGGCCGCTGCGCCGGGCCGCGTTCCCGGCGGCGGTCCCGCAGGAGAGGACGACCACCGGGAACGCCACCGCCTGGACCAGCACGGACCGCAGCGACCCGTGGCCCGCGTACAGCAGCCCGCCGAGCACCCAGGTGGCGCCGACGGCCGCCGCACCGGGCCCGGCGGTCCTGATCGGGCGGTGCGCCGCGACCGTGTACAGCGCGATCAGCGGGGCCACGGCGGTGACGACGGGCCAGTAGCCGCAGGCGATGAAGACGATCCACAGCGCGTCGACGACGGCCAGCGCCACCACCGGCGCGAACCGCCGGGTGCCGAGCGCCGCGCTCACCACCACGACGAGCCCGGCACCCGGCCCGTCCAGGGCGGACCAGCCCTCCGGCGGAGGCTCCTGGCCGATCAGCAGGCTCGCGGCCGCGAACGCCCCGGCGAGCAGCGCGTCGGCCACCAGTGGCCGGCGCAGGCCGCCCGGCGCCTGGCCGACGGGTCCCAGTTCCGGTTCCACCGGCGCAGCCTACGGTCCGAACAACCGTTGCTCCACGGGCCGGGGGCGGTATCCGGACCCGTCACGGCGGGGGAGCGGCCCGGGCCGTCCCGGCCGCCACCGGTCGAACCCCAGCACGAAATTCGCTCCCCCGTGTCGGTGCCGGAGCCTAGGGTGCTCCCAACACGACCGGGGAGAAGAATCGTGAGCCAAGCCTTTCGCGTCGACCTGCGCGGAATGGTCGATCTGCTGAGCCACCACCTCTACACCAGCCCGCAGGTGTACATCCGCGAACTGCTGCAGAACGCGGTCGACGCCATCACCGCCGTGCGCCAGGACGGCGGCCCGGCCGGGTACACGCCCAGGATCGCCATCTCCTCCGGCGAGGCGACCGGCGACGGTTCGCTGACGATCAGCGACAACGGCATCGGGCTGAGCGAGGCCCAGGTGCACGAACTGCTCGCCACCATAGGCCGCAGCTCCAAGCGCGACGACCTGGGCTTCGCCCGGCACGAGTTCATGGGCCAGTTCGGCATCGGACTGCTCTCCTGCTTCATGGTCTCCGACGCCATCGAGGTCGCCACCCGCCGCGAGGGCGGGCCCACCGTCCGCTGGCACGGCCGGTCCGACGGCAGCTACACGCTGACCCCGGCCCCCGCCGACCGGCAGCGCCCCGAGGCCGGTACCACCGTCACCCTGCGTCCGCGCCCCGGCTTCGAGCACCTGCTGACCCGCCGCGCCGTCACCGACCTGGTCGCCCACTACGGCGCGTGGCTCCCGCACCCGGTCACCGTCGACGGCGAGCCGGTCACCGGCGGCCCGGCCCCCTGGGAACGCCCCGAGGGCGAGGGCGCCGCCGAGCGCCGGGCCCGCCTGGAGGCGTACTGCGAGGAGGTGTTCGGCTTCGCCCCGTTCGACGTCGTCGACATCGCCGCGGCCGAGGCCGGACTGCGCGGCGTCGCCTTCGTCCTGCCGACGCCGGCCAACCCGGCCGTCCCGGCGGCGCACCGCGTCCACCTCAAGCGGATGCTGCTCTCCGAGGGCGCCGAACGGCTGCTGCCCGAATGGGCCTTCTTCGTGCGCTGCGTCGTCGACACCACCGAGCTGCGGCCCACCGCGAGCCGCGAGGCGCTCTACGAGGACTCGCTGCTGGAGGAGACCCGGGAGGCGCTGGGCGACCGGCTGCGCGGCTGGCTGGTACGCCTCAGCGTCCAGGAGCCGGCCCGGCTGCGCTCCTTCCTGCGGGTACACCACCTGGGCGTGAAGGCGCTGGCGCTGCACGACGACGAGATGCTCAGGCTGGTCGCCGAGTTCTGGCCGATGGAGACCAACGCCGGCCCGCTGACCCTCGCCGAGTTCACCGCCCGCTACGGGCTGCTCCGCTACACCCCGCTGCTGGACGAGTTCCGCCAGCTGGCCCCGGTCGCCGCCGCCCAGGGGCTCGCCGTCGTCAACGCCGGCTACGTCTACGACGCCGAACTGATCGACCGGTTCGCCACCGTCGACCGCTCGCTGCAGACCGAGCAGCTGCGCGCGGCCGACCTCACCACCCACCTGGCCCGGCTGGACGCGGCGGACGAGCGGGCGCTCGCGCCCTTCCTCGCGGCCGCCGACCCGGTGCTCGCCCGCCTCGGCTGCGACCTGCTGGTCCGCTCCTTCGAACCGTCCGGCCTGCCCGCCCTCTACCTGCTCGACGAGGACACCGCCTTCCAGCTGGACGTGCGCGGCGCCCGCGAGCAGGCGGACGACACCTGGGCGGCGATCCTCGGCAGCCTCCGGAGCGAGACCGAGCCCCGGCCCCGCCTGGTCCTCAACCACCGCAACCCGCTGGCCCGTCAGGTGCTCGCCCTGGCCGACCCCCAGCTGCGGGCGATGTGCCTGGAGGGCCTCTACGTCCAGGCGCTGCTGCTCGGCCACCACCCGCTGCGCCCGGCCGACACCGCGGCGCTCAACCAGTCCTTCCTCGGCCTGATCGGCCGGGCCGTCGCCGGAGGCGCAGCGTGAGCCGGACCGAACAGGAACTGCGCGCGCTCTTCCGCAGCACCCGCCTCATGCCCGACGGGGCGGCGAGGTTCGCCGCCCTGGACGAGGTGGTCCGCCACGCCGACGCGCTCGGGCTGGTCGAGTTCGCCTTCGAGGTGCGGATGGAGGCCACCGAGGTGTTCCAGCAGAGCTGGGCGCCGGCCAAGGCCTTCCTCACCTTCTCCTGGTGCCTGGCGGCCTACGACCGCGAGCCGGGGCGCTTCGCGGGCGACCACGAGCACACCCTGCTCTGGCAGCTCAAGTGGATGGTCTCCAGCGTCCACCAGTTCCCGGAGATCCCGCTGGCCCGGTCCGAGGACCTGCTCGACGACATGGACCGCCGCTACCGGCGCGGCGGCCACAGCCCGCACGCCGTCCTCCAGCACCGCGGACTTCTGGCCGAGGCCGTCGGCGACCTCGCCCGGGCGCAGGAGTACTACGAGCAGATGGCGCTCACCCGCCGCGACAGCCTGTCGGACTGCTCCGGCTGCGTGCCCAGCAGCCAGGTGCGGACCCTCGTCGCGCTCGGCCGGGACGAGGAGGCAATCCGGCTCGGCGAGCCGGCCCGCCGCTCGGGCTGCAGCGAGCAGCCGCAGTGGATCAACTCCGAGCTGCTGCTGCCCTATCTGCGGACCGGCCGCGGAGAGCAGGCGGCCGAGGCGCACCGCGTCGCGTACCGGCGGATCCGCCGCAACCCGGCCCACCTCGGCGAGCTCGCCTCCAACCTGCTGTTCTGCGCCCGGAGCGGCAACCCGGGGCACGGGCTCGACCTGATCGAACGCCACCTCGGCTGGCTGGACCGGGCCCGGACCCCGCTGGCCGGGATGGAGTTCGCCGCGGCGGCCGTCGCGGTGCTGTCGGCGGTGCGGGCGGGCGGCGACGGGGAGCTGCCGCTGCGCTTCCCGACCGTCGAGGGCCGACGCCGCCCGGACGCCACGGTCGCCGAGCTCGCCGCCGAGCTGCGCGAGTACGCCCTCGGCCTCGCGGCGCGGTTCGACGAGCGCAACGGCAACGGCTACCAGAGCGCCCGGATGCGGGAGTGGACGGCCGCCGGACCGATCGGGGAGCCGGTCCCGCTCCAGGGCTCCGGCGGGGACCTGCGCGCGCGCAGCGGCGAGCGCGTCCACCGCCTGACCGAGCGGGTCGCGGCCCTCGGCGCGTCCGGCGACCCGGCCGCCGCCGCCCGCGCCCGGGTCGAGCTGGCGGAGTCCCTGCTGGCCGCCGACCGCCTGGCCGAGGCGGCGCAGGCCGCCGAGGAGGCCGTCCGCGAACTGGACCGGCAGAGCGCGCCCGGGGAGACGGCCGGGGATGTGGCCGGCTGCCTCTGGCTGCTCGCCCGCATCGACCAGGAGAACGGCGAGCGCGACGCCGCGGCCGAGCGGCTGCGCCGACTCCTGGACGACACGGTCGGCACCGCCCTCCCCGCCTCGCTGCCGCCCCGCCCCGACCTGGAGGTCCAGCTGGCGGAACTGCTCGGCCACGGCGCGGACCCGGCCGCCCGTTTCCTCGCCGCGGCCCGCGGCTTCGCCGCCGCCGACCGCACCACCGAGCGGCTCCACGCACTCACCCAGGCGATGTGGCGCCACCCCTACGGCGAGACGGCGGCCGAGACCGGCCTCCTGCGCGACATCCTGACCGAGAGCCGCGGCGCGCTCGACACCCTCCTCGACGGAACGCCACCGGACGACACCCCGCGCACCGCCGAGCTCGTCGCCGTCCTGCGCGGCTACGTCGACCAGATCCGCGCGACGGGCCGCCACCGAGAGGCCGCCGACCGGTTGCGCACCGCCCGCACCCTGCTGGAACACCGCCTCACCGCCGACCCGGCCGCGGCCGAGGACCTCGCCGAGGAACTCTGCGAGGTCCTGACCGACCTCGGCGAGGAGCACCTGCGCCTCAACGACCCGCCCGCCGCCGAGGAAGCCGCCCGAGCCGCCCTGGCCGCCGTCGACGACGAGGCCCACACCTGGGACGCGGCCCTCCTCCTGGTCCGCCTCCTGCGCAGCCGCGGCGCCACCGCCGAGGGCACCGCCCTGATGGCCGCCCACGGCATCACCGAGGACGACGCCCTGGACGCCGACGAGTACTGACGACGGTCCGCCCCGGCCCGCCCCGCCCCGCCCCGCCCCGGCCCGCCGACCGGCCGGCCGAGGCGACGGCACGGCTCCGCTCAGCGGCAGGGGAGGAGGGCGAAGGTGTAGCCGCGGGACTTGAGGGTGCGCAGGATGGCCGGCAGGGCGGCGACGGTCTGGCCGCGGTCGCCGCCGCCGTCGTGGAGGAGGACGACGGAGCCCGGCTTCACGGCGTTGAGGACGCGGCGCTCGATGGCGGCGCGGCCGGGGCGGGCCCAGTCCTGGGGGTCGACGCTCCACAGCTGGATGCTCTTGCCGAGGCCAGCCGCGGCCGAGCGGACGGTGCCGTTCACCCCGCCGTAGGGCGGGCGCAGGCACGTCGGGGTGGTGCCGGTCTCTGCCCGGATCCGCTCGTCGGTGGCCGTCACCTGGTACTGGAACGCGGACTTGGAGACGTTCCGCAGATCCGGGTGCGACCAGCTGTGGTTCTGCACGCTGTGCCCCTGGGCGGCCACCTGCCGGGTGACCGCCGGGTTGGCGGCGACGTTCCGGCCGATCTCGAAGAAGGTGGCGCGCACGCCGTACTGGGACAGTAACGCGAGCACCTGCGGGGTGTAGCGAGGGCTCGGGCCGTCGTCGAAGGTGAGGTAGACGACCTTGGCCGCGGCGGCCTGGGCCGGGACGGCCGGCAGGGCGACGACGGCGGTCGCCGCGGCGACCAGGGTTCCGACGGCGAGCCGGGCGGCGCGGCGCCCCCGGGGCCGGTCCGCTGCGCAGGGTGAAGACACAGGTCCTCCAACGGCCGCGGCACGGGAACGAACCCGGTGCCCGCCCCCTGCCCGGCACTGCGCCCCAATCTAGCGCCCGGTTCCCGGACCGTCCCGGGTCCCCGGCGGACCGGGGTCGTACTTCGGCCAGGCGGCGCGGCCCGGCCCGGCCGCCGAACGGGAGGGCCTCCGCACGGGCGGGCCGCCCGGTGCGCCCCCCGGGCGAGGTACCGTCGAAGTCTCCGCGACCAAGGAACGGTTCCCGATGCCCCAGCAGCCCGCGCTCGCCCCGGACGGCGCCCGCCCCGTCGGCGCCGTCCCGCACCCGGCGGAGGCCCCCGGCTCCGCCGCACCCGGCCACCCCCTGGACAACCCGGTGCGCTCCGCCCTGCTCGGTCCGCACGCGGGCCTCGCCGCACGGAACGGCGCCGCGCTGCGCTACCCGGCCGACGTGTCGCCGTTCGTCGCCCTGCCGGACCGGCCCGACGCCCGGGCCTGGCGGGACCTGGCGGCGCTCGTCGAGCCCGGCACCGTCGTCGGCGCCGTCGGCTCCCCGGACGAGGTACCCGCCGACTGGGAGCTGGTCCACGAGCTGCCCGGCGTCCAGCTGGTGGGGGACGCGGTGCGGACCGGGCCCGACGAGGAGGCCGTCCGGCTGGGACCGGCCGACGTGCCGGAGATGCTGGCCCTGGTGGAGCGGACCCGGCCGGGCCCGCTCCTGCCCCGGACCGTCGAACTCGGCCGCTACCTGGGCATCCGGCGCGAGGGCGCGCTGGTCGCGATGGCCGGCGAGCGCCTGCGGCCGCCGGGCTGGACGGAGCTGAGCGCCGTCTGCACCGCGGAGTCGCACCGGGGGCAGGGCCTCGCCTCCCGGCTGGTGCGGGCGGTCGCGGCGGGCGTGCGCGAGCGCGGCGACACGCCCTTCCTGCACACCGCAGCGGTGAACACCGGCGCGATCCGGCTCTACGAGGAGCTGGGCTTCCGGCAGCGCCGACGGGTCACCTTCCTCACCCTGCGGGCCCCCGGCGGCGGCCCCGGGAAGTGACGGCCGCCCGGCCGCGCCCTCGGCCGCGGGCCCGGCCGCCGGTTCAGCGGGCGAACGCCGAGAGCACGTCGGCGAACTCCACCTGCGGCTCCTCGACGAGCAGTTCGGGGAAGCGGGCGAGCAGTCCGGTCACATAGGGGGCGGCGAAGTGGGCGTCGCGGGCCGCGTGGTCGGCGTACCGCTCCACCACCAGGAAGCGGTCGCCGTCCTGGCGGGCGACCGTGTACCCGAGGGCGCCCGGTTCGCGCAGCGTGGACCCGGCCACCTCGCGCAGGGCCGCGTCGAGCGCGGCCGCCTGCTCCGGCCGCGCCCGCAGGATCGCCAGCACCATGGTCATGGGAGTTCCTTCCGTGTCGGTAGGGGGCCAGCCTCGCCGCCGGGGGCGAGCGGCGGATAGTAGAAATGCGACAGGCCCCGCCCGAGCAGGGCGGTCGGCCGCTCGCCGGTGAACCGTCGGAACTCCCGGATGAAGTGGGCCTGGTCGTAGTAGCCGGCCGCCAACGCCGCGGGCAGGTAGTCGGGTCGGTCCTCCCGCAGCAGGTGCCGGGCGAGCCGCTGGAACCGTGCCAGTCGCTGGAACTCCTTGGGCCCGGCCCCCACCGCGGCCGGGAACGCCCGCTGCAGCCGGCGCGCGCCGACCCCGGCCGTCTCGGCGAGCCGGTCCATCCGCAGACCCGCCGGCCGGCGGTAGACGCGTCCGACGGCGGCGTCCAGCCAGGGCTCCGGTCGGTGGTGCTCGGCGAGCAGCCGGGTGAGGAACCCGTCCAGTTCCGCGACCCGCTCCCTGGGACCGGCGGCCGTGCGGACCCGCTCGACGAGCCGCCGGGCGTCCGCGCCCCAGAGGGCCTCGGCGTCCACGACCCGGTCGGCGACCTCGTCGACGCCGAACGGCACCAGGTGGCGCAGCGCGCCCGCCCGCAGCCGTACCGCCAGGAAGCCGGTCGTCCCCGGTCGCCGGTCCAACTGCCAGGCGGAGCGGCGCAGGCAGACCAGGTGCGCGGCCGGCAGCGGCGCCGCCGGCCCGCCGCCGTCGGCCGGGCGCAGCTCCACCCCGCCCGCCCAGTGGACCCACAGCTCGGCACCGGTCCCCGGCAGCAGCCGGGGCAGCGCGTCCGTACCGCCCTCGGACCACCAGTAGCGCTCGACGAATGCCCGCAGCGCGGGCGCGGGCGGTGTGTGGCCGACCCGTTGGCGGTCCGGCGGGGGTGGATTCATGACGGCGATGCTAGAAGACGGCACCCGGCATTCCGCATGTGGTCACGCGGCGCCGGGAAGCCTATGCGGCGCAGCAACAGGGCGCTAAGCTGCGGACTTCTGAGCCAGTACCTGACAGGCCGTGCCACGGCCGGTGCCCCGGGCCGCCCCTCACCCGGATCCCATCGGTCGCGTCACGCCCCGTCGCCGTTCGGTGCTGGGAACTCTGCTGGATCGCATTGAAGGAGGGGCAGATGGAGTCGTTTCGCGTACGGGTGGTCCGGTCGTCCAGACGTCGTGCCGACCGGTTCGCCCGCGCCTACCGGCGCGTGGCGCCCGGGGTGCTGCGGGTCAGCGTGGGAGTGCTGTACCTCTGGTTCGGCCTGCCGAAGTTCTTCGCCGGAGCCAGCCCCGCCGAGGACCTCGCCACCCGCTGCATGAGCCTGATGACCTTCGACGCGGTGCCGCCCGGCGTCTCCCGGTTCCTGCTGGCGCTGATGGAGGTCTCCATCGGGTTCGGCCTGGTCACCGGGGTGCTGCTCCGGCTGACCCTCGCCGTGTTCTTCGTCCACATGACCGGTGTCTTCGCGACGCTGGTGCTGCTGCCGAACGACGTGTGGGCGCACGGCGTCCCCCCGGTGCCGACGCTGGAGGGGCAGTACATCCTCAAGAACCTCGTGCTGATCGCGGCCTGTCTGACCGTCGCCACCCGGGAGCGGCGCCTGCCGGGGGCCGGGACGGGCGCCGAGGTCTTGACCGAGGCCGCCGCCCCGGCCGGGCCGGAGCCCGGAACCGGACCCCGGCCGGCCGTCGCGGCCCGGGCCCGGCGGACCGACCCGCGCGGCCGGTTCGCCAGGCCGAGGGCCGTGCGGCGCTGAGGCCGCGCGGCCGCCCCGGGTGGCCCGGTGATCCTCCGTCAGCCCCGCCGGACCGCCGTCAGCCGGGCGGGCGCGGCGCCGAGCCACCACGCCGGGTCGGCGCTGCCGTCGGTGGTGCGCCCGTCGCGGTGGACGTAGTGCCGCACGTCCCGCCCGGGCTCGGCGAGTTCACCCGCGAGGGCGCGCTCCAGCCACTCGGCGCCGAACCGGAAGACCTCGGCCGCCACGCCGCCGAGAGGGTGGAACTCGTCCTCGTAGACCCGCAGTTCCTTCGGTGCCCGGATCCGCTCGAAACTCTCCAGGGCCTGGGTGAGGTCGGTGAGTTCGTCGAACTCGCCGATGCCGTACAGCACGGGGCAGGTGATGTCCGCGACCAGGTCGCCCAGCGGCATCCGGTCGGCGAGGTCGCGGTCGAAGGCGGCCTCGTCGGTGTACCCGGCCATGTACATGTAGTTGTTCTTGAAGGTGGGCTGGGCGCGCTCGAAGATGGTCGTGAAGTCGCCGGTGACGGCCTCGAAGGCGGCCAGCGCGGCCAGCCGGCCGTCGGTGGCGGCGGCCCGTGAGCCCCAGTAGCCGCTCATCGAGATGCCGAACATGCCGATCAGGTCCGCGTCGACCTCCGGGAGCGCGGCCAGGTGGTCGATGTAACGGCCGATCGCCCGCTCGTAGTTGGTGAGGTCGACGGTCAGGCCGCCGGACCGGCTCTCGCCCTGGCCGGGGCCCTCGATGGAGAGCGCGACCATCCCGCGCGAGGTGTAGTAGCGCTCGGCGGCCCAGATGTAGTCCTCCTTGATCATGTCCATCCCCGGGCCGAGGATCACGGCGGGGGCCCCGTCGACGCGCCCGGCCGGCAGGTGCAGCAGGGCGAAGATCCGCGAGCCCTCGAAGTCCAGCTCCACCCTCCGCACCCGGCCGCCGCGCAGCTCGCCGAGGCGCGCCACGCAGTGGTTGGCGCGCTCGCGCAGTGCCGTCTTGCGCGGGTCGGTGGCGTCGAAGATCGAGTACTGGGCGCGGCCCCACATCACGGCCGCCCGCCCGTAGAGGTCGGCGGCGGTCCGTCCGAAGCCGCCGCGCTCGTGGTGCGCGGCGCGCTCCTCGGCCTGCGCGGCCACGGTCGCCCAGGCCTTGGGCAGCATCGCCCCGCCGCGCACCAGCGCGAAGACCTTGGCGAAGTCGGTGTGGTCGTGGCCGAGTTGCTCCATGGTGCCGACGGCCTCGGGGTGCAGCGCGTCGAAGCCGCCCTGGGCGAGGGCGATGTCCAGGGCCCAGCTCTGGCCGGTCGATCGGACGGTCATGGCGGTGTCCTCCCGTGAGGGTTTCCGGTGGTCGCGGGTACTGCGCGCCGGTTCGCCGGGCGGCGCAGTCGCTAAGTACTTAGTCATTAAGTACTTAGGTTAAACTGCTGTCAAGCCCGACCCTCGGGAACCGCCCGCCGACCAGGAGCGCCGATGACCCCGTCCGAGCCCGACCGCGCCCAGGCCCTCGACCGCCTGGCCCGCGCCGCCTACCGCCTGAGCGCCGCCGACGCCCGCCTGCGCGGCCGGGCCACCCGCACCCCCGGCGCGCTCTCGCTCACCCACGCCCGCGCGCTGCGCACCCTCGCCGACCAGGGGCCGCTGACCATCGGCCAGTTGGCCGCCGGCACCGAGACCACCGGCGCCGCCACCACCCAGCTGGTCAACGGCCTGGCCGCGGCCGGCTACGTCACCCGCACCCGCCCGCCCGGGGACAAGCGCTCGGTGCTCGTCACCCTCACCGACACCGGCCGCGAACGCCACGAGCGCCGCCAACAGGCCCTCGCCGAAGCCCTGGACGCCGACCTCGCCGACTACGACCCGGCCGCCCTCGACAGCGCCGCCGAGGTCCTCCAGCGCCTGTCCGCCGTGTACGACCGCCTCTGACCGGGGCCCCGCCGACCGACCCGGGCGGGATCCCCCGTTCCCGGGCCGTGCGTCGACGAACCCGCGTACGATCGGCCCTCATGGTTGATCTCTATCCTCCGACCGGCCCCTACGACCGCGGGTTCCTCGACACCGGAGACGGCAACCGCCTCTACTACGAACAGCTCGGCAACCCGGACGGCAAGCCCGCCGTACAGCTCCACGGCGGTCCCGGGGCCGGCGCCCCCGACCGTCCGATCCGGGGGTGGGACCCGGACGCCTACCGGGTGGTCCGCTTCGACCAGCGCAACTGCGGGCGCAGCACCCCGCACGCCAGTGACCCGGCGGCGGACATGCGGCTGAACACCACCCGGCACCTCATCGAGGACATCGAGCGGCTGCGCGAACACCTCGGCATCGAGCGGTGGTTGGTCAACGGCGCCTCCTGGGGCTCGGCGCTCTCCGTCGCCTACGCGCAGCAGCACCCGGAGCGGGTCACCGAGGTGGTGATCGCCGCCGTGTTCACCGCCCGCCGCTCCGAGATCGACTGGCTCTACCGGGGCGCCGGGCAGTTCCACCCGGAGGCCTGGGACCGGTTCCGCGACGCCGTCCCCGAGGGCGAGCGCGACGGCGACCTGCTCGCCGCCTACGCCCGGCTGATGGAGCACCCGGACCGCGCCGTCCGCGAGCGTGCCGCGGCCGACTGGCTGGCCTGGGAGGACGCCGTCGTCTCCGGCGAGCCGAACGGCATGCCCGGCATGTACAGCCGCCAGGAGACCGACGCCCGGGTGGCCTTCGTGCGGATCTGCGCCCATGTCTTCGGCAACGGCGCGTGGTGGGAGGAGGGGCGGCTCATTCGCGACGCCCACAAGCTGGCCGGCATCCCGGGCGTGCTGGTGCACGGCCGGCACGACCTGGGCTGCCCGGTGCAGACCGCCTGGGAACTGGCCAAGGCCTGGCCGGGTGCCCGCCTGCACATCATCGAGGACTCCGGCCACGCCGGCAGCGAGCTCATGGGCCGCACCATCCGCGAGGCCTTGGAGGAGTTCAAGACCCGCTGAGCGCCCAACTGCTGTGAAACGCACGCGGCGGGTGCGGCTGCCGGGCCCTGCGGTTCCGGGCCCGGCTCACCGCACCGTCCGCGGCCGGAGGCGGTCGCCTCGCTCGCCGTGTGCCGGAGCGCGGCGGGACGGATCCGTACGGTCGGCCCGCCACGGATCGTCCCCGGCGTCTCCCTGCCGGAGCTGCCGGGGCTGCCGGGGCTGCCGGAGCTGCGGGATCAGCGACCGCCCCGGAAGACCGTCACCTGACCCCGCGCGGGGAGGATCAGCGCGGCCCCGGGCCGTCCGGCAGCCGTACGACGGCGGTGCCGGCCTGGGACTCGCCGAACCCCCAGCCCGTGACCAGGGAGCAGCCGGCCGCCTCCAGGACGTCGCTCCAGGGCCAGTGGTCGGCGCCGGAGTAGAACCCGCCCTCGCTGCGCGCGTCGGCCTCGGAGAGGCAGAGCATGCGGAGGTGGTCGCGGAGCGCGGGATGCGCGACCGCGCCCAGCCGCTCCTCCCAGGGCTCGCCGGCGGGGCGGGCGCGGCTCATGTCCCGGACCGAAACCAGGTGATCGGGGCCGCGCTCGGTGAAGGTGGCGGCCCGCATCGCATCGGTGAGCGTGCCGTCGGTGGCGACGCGCAGCAGCACGGTCAGCCAGGTGTTCAGCTTCGTGGCGTGCGGGTCGGTCAGGTCGACCCCGTGGCGCCCCAGGATTTCACCCAACTCCGAACCGCGCAGCAGCAGTTCACCGTACTCGTCGACGGTGGAGACGGTCCGGAGGTCGGCGACGAAGGCGTCGTCGAACGGCCGGGGGCCCTTGTGCCCGTCCTCGCCCCACACGCCGGTGGCCGCCAGGAGGTCGGCGTCGAAGCGGAACAGCGACCCGCCCAGGTCGAACCGCCACGTGCAGGGGGAGAAGGGGTACTCGCCCTCCAGGCCCGGGAGTTGCCGCGGCGCCCGGTCGGACAGGGCGTCAGGGGCGGTCCAGGGATTGGGGAACAGGAACTCGTCGAGGGAGTCCGAGGCGTAGTAGACCCCGTACCGGGCTGCGGGGTCGAGGGCCGGCAGGTCGCCGAGCAGGATCTCGAAGGCGCCGGCCAGTGCGGCGTCCCAGTCGCTGGAGTCGGCCGCCGGGGCCGTCTCGGGCGTCGTCATGAGCACTCCTTCATGTCACGTCGCGTGGGCACCCGCACGGTACCGATCGCGACCGACACTCCCGCCGCCGGGGCGCCGGCCACCGCCCCTCCCGGCGGGGCGGTGGCCGGCGGTCCGTGCGCTACGCGCGGTGGTACGGCGACGGGGTCGCGACCTCGCCGCCGAGGGCGGTGGCGGCCTGGCGGGCCCAGTACGGGTTGCGCAGCAGCTCGCGGCCGAGCAGGACGGCGTCGGCCCGGCCGTCGGTGACGATCTGCTGGGCCTGGGCGGGGTCGGTGATCAGGCCGACGGCCGCGACCGGCAGGTCGGTCTCCGTGCGGACCGCCTCGGCGAACGGCACCTGGAAGCCGGGGGCGGCGTCGATCCGAGCGTCGGGCACCAGGCCGCCGGTGGAGACGTCGAGCAGGTCGACGCCGTGCACGAGCAGCTCCTTGGCGAGCCGGACGGTCTCCTCCGAGGTCCAGCCCTCGCGCCCGTCCTCGGGGTTCTCGGTGAGCCAGTCGGTCGCGGAGACCCGGAAGAACACCGGCAGGTCCTCGGGCCACACGGCGCGGATGGCGTCCACGACCTCCAGGGCGAAGCGGGTCCGCCCCTCGAAGGAGCCGCCGTACTCGTCGGTGCGGCGGTTGGTGTGCGGGGAGAGGAACTCGTGGACCAGGTAGCCGTGGGCGCCGTGGACCTCGACGACCTGGAAACCGGCGTCGAGCGCGCGCCGCGCGGCGTCGGCGAACTGGCCGACGATCTCCTTGATCTGCTCGACGCTGAGCTCCTCCGGCGCGACCCGGACGTCGTCGAAGGGGACGGCACTGGGGGCGAGGGGCGTCCAGCCGTGCTCCTCGTCCGGCCCGAGGGCGCGGCCGCGGTCGACCCAGGTCCGCTCGGTGGACGCCTTGCGCCCGGCGTGGCCGAGCTGGATCGCGGGCACGGTGCCCTGCGCCTTCAGGAACGCGGTGATCCGGCGGAACGCCTCGGTCTGGGTGTCGTTCCACAGTCCGAGGTCGTAGGGCGAGATCCGGCCCTCGGGGCTGACGGCGGTGGCCTCGACGATGATCAGCCCGGTACCGCCGGCGGCGCGTGCGGCGAGGTGGGTGAAGTGCCAGTCGTGGGGAACGCCCGCCGCCTCGCCGGCCGGTGCGGCGCTGTACTGGCACATCGGCGGCATCCAGATCCGGTTCGGGATGGTGAGCGACCGCAGGGTGAGGGGGCTGAAGAGGCTGGTGCTCATGTCGGACTCCTGATCGGGACGGAGAGGCGGCGAGGAGACGTGCCCACGAGTGATTGCAGGTGCAATCTCTGCGAGAACAATAGTTGCATGCGCGGCCTAAATGCAAGCCGCGTTGAACGGCGCGGGCCCCGGGGGGGCCGTGCGGCCCCCCCGGGCCCCGGGCCCGGCCGGCCGGTCCCCCGGTGGCAAGCCGGGGGCGTAAGCGGGCCGCACCCCCCGGCCGCCGCCCCCGCCAACACCCGGG